>NZ_CABVDF010000026.1:0-20681 GCF_902497045.1 uncultured Blautia sp.
AAGAATTTTCGAGAATCGTATGTGTCTCACTGTTTAGTTATCAAGGTTCTTTGTTCCTGTCTCTCAGACAGCTCATTTAGTTTATCACATCTGTTTTTGTTTGTCAAGAACTTTTTTCAAGTTTTTTGAACTTTTTTCAGATGTTGTTCTTCCGTTTTAGAAGACTTGTTCATGTTATCACACTACTTTATGTTTGTCAACAACTTTTTTATCTTTTTTCAAAGTTTTTTAAATTGTTTCTTCAAAACAAACATTTTCTTGCGACAGCTCAATTAGAATATCACTTTATCCAACATATGTCAACACCTTTTTTCATTTTTTATGATTTATTTTTTAAACCTCACATTGGAGTTCCCACCTCAATCAAATTACCATCCAGATCATAAAATCGAACAACACTTTGTCCCCAGCTATGAGTAATCCTTTTATTTACATATTCAATCGAAGGATATAATGTTTCCAATTTTTCAACAAATGCTTCTATATCTGTTTCTTCAAAATACAGTTCACAGGAATTATTTTTGGGAATGATGTCTCTGTTTAAAAATTTTCTCCATATTTTTTCTTCCTGAAGTACAAGCCCTTCTGTTAAAATCACGTTCCCCCCATAATCCACTACCATATCAAGACCAAATAAATCATGATAAAATCTTTTTGATTTTTCCATATCTTTTACAACAATCAGAACATTTTTTAATCTCATTTTCATGCCCCTCCAGTCTTTCACTATATTTTATCTATATTAAAACAGCAGCACAGCAGTTCTTTTATTCTTCCTTCCGGAATTTTTTCCTGCTGCAGCTGCTGTTCTCTAATCTGCTCCCGCTCCTTTACTGACAAAACAATGGTTAAACAACCTCTTCCAGATATTTTTTCACTTCAAGAAGCGACGGCAGAATACACTCTGCAAGTTCTTCCATTTCTTTTGTGGGGTTTGCAAGATCCGGAACCATGACCGCATGCATTCCGGCACCTTTAAGAGCACGTATTCCATTATATGAGTCTTCTATTCCATAACAGTTTTCCGGCGATACCTGAAGTCTTTTGCAGGCCTCCAGATAAATATCCGGTTCCGGCTTACTCCTTTTTACCATATCACCACATATAATTTCATCAAAATATTCGAAAAGTCCACCTTCAGAAAGTTCTTTTTTTACGACTTCCTCCCGGGTAGATGTAGCAAGTCCAACCTTTATGTCTCTATAATGAAGATATTCCAAAAGCTCTATGACTCCCTTTTTTTTCGGCAGTTTTCCGCCTGCCGCCTGTTCATGAAAAAGCTCTGCCATTTCTTTTTTATATACAGCATAAGGAAAATCTTTCCCATAATTCTTCTGAAAGATTCTGACAGTCGCCTCACTATTGGTTCCAAGGCACTCCATGCAAGTATCTTCTATCCCCGAAATACCATATTTATCCGCTACCTGTTTCCAGGTACTGATCACCAGTGCTTCTGAATCAAAGATCACTCCGTCCATATCAAATATCACTGCTTCCAGCATTTTTAACCTCTTACGCTTTCATAATATATTTAATCGCATCCTGGATCCATTCTACATATACAAGACTCATTCCCTCTGTTTTTCCCATAGAAGACTGACATACTTTTGGAAGAATCACTGTAGTAAATCCAAGTTTCTTTGCCTCTACCACTCTCTGAGCAGCCATGCTCACTGCACGGACCTCTCCGCTCAGTCCTACCTCGCCAAAAGCCAGTACAGAATCCGGTATCACAATATCCTTGCAGCTTGATACAACAGCCAGGGAAATCCCCAGATCAATGGCCGGCTCTGTCATTTTCATACCACCAGCAATATTAACATAAGCGTCACAAGAAGCCAGATGGATTCCCACCTTTTTCTCCAGAACAGCCATAAGAAGATTAACTCTGTTAAAATCAGTTCCTACAGCAGTCCTCCTTGGAATTCCAAAATTGCTTTGGCACACAAGCGCCTGGATTTCTACCAGAATCGGTCTGGTTCCTTCCATGGAGCATGCCACAATCGACCCCGATGTCCCGTTGGGTTTTCCGTTCAGCATAAACTCCGAAGGATTTTTCACTTCTTCCAGTCCTGTATTCCGCATTTCAAATACTCCGATCTCATTGGTGGAACCAAATCGGTTTTTCACTGCGCGGAGTATACGATAGGAAGCATGACGGTCTCCCTCAAAATACAGTACCGTGTCTACCATATGCTCCAACACTCTCGGCCCCGCTACATTTCCCTCTTTTGTCACATGGCCTACAATAAAAATGGAGATTCCCATTCCCTTTGCAATCTGCATAAGGATGTTAGTAGACTCCCGTACCTGGGACACGCTTCCCGGTGCAGAGCTGATGTCCTCATGGAACATAGTCTGAATGGAATCGATCACCACCATATCCGGTTTCTTTCTTTCTATCACTTCTCGTATTGTTTCCAGATTGGTTTCGCAGAAAATCTGCAGATTTTCATTAAATTCTCCAATACGATTTGCACGAAGGCGGATCTGGCGCAAAGATTCCTCTCCTGAAATATACAGCACAGAATTTCCACTTAAAGCCAGATTCCTGCACACCTGAAGCAAGAGAGTCGATTTACCGATTCCCGGATCACCTCCCACAAGAACAAGAGACCCGGGGACGATACCGCCCCCGAGCACTCTGTCAAGTTCTTTAATATTTGTCAATCTCCGCTCATCTTCCGAAAGCCTGATATCTTTTAGCTTTACAGGCTCCGGTCTTTGTCCCGCTGCTGCTTTTACAACTGCTGAAGATGTTTTTTTTGTTGATACAGTTTCTTCCACGAATGTATTCCAGGCTCTGCAGCCAGGACACTGTCCCATCCATTTCGAAGATTCATAACCACATTCCTGACAAAAATATACAACTTTTTTATTTTTTAACATTTTACAATTTTCACTTCTGCTGCATCCACATCGCCAAGCTCTACACTGAAAGAAAGCTTTCCGCCCAGATTGGTCTTCATAGTTCCTGCATCTGCACCATTAATAGAGATTTCGTACTCTGTATCCGCCTCCATCTCTACCGTGATCTGGGCATCCTCTGCCCCCTCTACCTGAAAGCTCATGGTAGAACCGTCCTGGGTAAGGTTATAAACCGCTGTTCCCGGTACTGATTCATAAACAAACATACCGTTCCTCTCCAGCTTGGTGATCTCATGAAAAGTTTTTACTTTATAAACATCCCCCTGATGCTGAAAATCGGATACCTTTGATTTTTGCGCCAGCTCATAATTACCAAAGCTGATGCTTCCGTTTTCCTCTGTACGAATCAGTTCTTTTACTACTGCCATGATCTTATGTCCTCCCTAAAACTATCTGTTGTGTCATAAAAAATAATATGGAAAAAACATTCTGCATTCTTTCCTTTTATTTTTTTACATTATATCATTTTCGTTTTTTTTTGAACAGTCTCCTGATTAAGATTTAATATCTTTTTTAGATTTGTGGTCATCTTTCGCTCCGCTCACAGTTACGGTCTGTCTTTTTTATTCTCTGTATCCGGTAAAAATCGAAGCTGTTTCTGATGCATCTGTACCTTGACCGTGCTTCCTCTTTTTATATTTCCATCCAGGATTTCATTTGCAAGTCTGTCTTCCAGCTTTGTCTGGATTGCCCGACGGAGAGGACGGGCTCCATATTTACTGTCAAATCCCGCCTCAGCCAGATAATCTTTTACCGAATCACTGATTTTCAGCTGAATATCAAGCTGCTCTTCGCATCTTTTCTCCAATTGTTTCAGAAGAAGACCTACTATTTTACGTATATGATCTTTGCCCAGGGTGTGGAACACCATGATCTCATCAATACGATTCAGGAATTCAGGTTTAAATAAACGCCGTACTTCCTCCATAACATTAGACTTCATCCGCTCGTAATCCTGTTTTTCACTGTCTCCTGACATAAATCCCAATTTTTTTGGTTCTATAATTGCCTGGGCACCTGCATTGGATGTCATAATAATGATCGTCTGTTTAAAATCCACTTTGCGGCCATGAGCATCTGTAATATGTCCGTCGTCCAATACCTGAAGAAGAATATTAAATACATCCGGATGCGCTTTTTCAATCTCGTCAAATAAAATCACACTGTATGGATTTCTGCGTACCTTTTCACTAAGCTGACCTGCTTCTTCATAGCCAACATATCCAGGCGGTGATCCGATCATCTTAGAAACACTATGCTTTTCCATATACTCAGACATATCTACACGGATCATTGCCTGCTCGTTTCCAAAAACAGCTTCCGCCAAAGCCTTTGACAGTTCTGTTTTTCCTACTCCTGTAGGGCCAAGAAACAGGAATGAACCAATGGGACGATTTGGATCCTTCAAGCCTACTCTGCCTCTCTTTACAGCCTGTGCAACTGCCTTTACCGCCTCTTCCTGGCCGATCACGCGTTTGTGGAGAATATTTTCCAGGCGTGAAAGCCTTTTTGATTCACTTTCCGTCAATCGCTGTACCGGGATCTTCGTCCATCCGGAAATGATATCCGCAACAGAAGCTTCTGTCACAACTGATTTTTTTCTTTTGTTTCTTCGCTCCTCTTTTTCATGGATATCTGAAAGTTCTTTTTCCAGACCAGACTGCTGCTTCTGGAGTTCTCTTGCCCTGTCCAGATCAGCTTCCCTGATGGCGCTTTCTTTTTCTTCCAGCAGCTTCCCGATCTCTGTCTCCAGTTCTTCTGCCCTTGGAATACGTCTGCATTCTCCTAAACGTACCTTGGCTGCAGCTTCGTCAATAATATCAATAGCTTTATCCGGAAGGAAACGGTCATTGATATAGCGGACAGACATCTGTACAGCAGCCTCTAATGCCTGATCTTCAATAACGACGCCATGATGTTTTTCATAATATGGACGAAGCCCTTTTAAGATCTCATTTGCAGCTTCCGGTGAAGGCTCTTCTACGGTAACCGGCTGAAAGCGTCTTTCCAATGCTGCATCTTTTTCAATGTATTTACGATATTCCTCCAGCGTGGTGGCGCCGATCAGCTGGATCTCTCCTCTGGAAAGCGACGGCTTAAGGATATTAGAAGCATCAAGTGCGCCTTCTGCCCCTCCTGCTCCGATGATTGTATGAAGTTCATCAATAAACAGTAAAATACCCTGGTCTTCTTTTACTTCATTTACCACATTTTTAATACGCTCTTCAAACTCTCCTCTGTACTTGCTTCCAGCTACCATACCGGAAAGATCAAGGACAACCACTCTTTTATCTTTTACTGTCTCCGGAACCAGCCCTGAAACAATCTTCTGGGCAAGCCCTTCCACGATTGCTGTTTTTCCGACTCCCGGCTCTCCTACCAGGCAGGGATTATTTTTTGTTCTCCTGCTCAGTATCTGAATCAGTCGCGCAATTTCATCCTCTCTGCCAACAATCGGATCAAGCTTTCCCTCAGCTGCCATTGCTGTAAGATCACGGCTGTACTGATCAAGAAATGGCGTACCAGAGCCTTTTTTCGCCTGCAAAGCCCTGGAAGCCTGTATCTCTTCTGCAGCCGCTTCTCCATCATATCCCATAGCAGTAAGAACTGCAGTGTATAATTTCTGAATATTCACTCCCATTGTATACAGAAGACGGGTTGCAACTGAATCTGTCTCTTTCAGCATAGCAATCAGAATATGCTCTGTTCCTGTTTTTTCTTCTTTCTGGTTTTCGGCCTCCTGTTCCGCACTTGCAAGAAGTCTTTTGGCTCTTGGACTGTATTCTGCCTTTCTTTCCATAAGACTGCCATCTGCAGGAGCGATCAGACTGTCGATCAATTCCTGAAGTTTTTCCGGCTCTACTCCAAACTCTTCAAGAAGTCTTCCTGCGGTCCCCTCCTGCTCCTTCAAAAGTCCCACCAGAATGTGTTCTGTGCCAATATAGGAATGCTTACAGGATTCTGCTTCATTTTTTGCAATTTTCAGCGCTGCAGATGCCTGTCTGGTAAACTTTTTCTGCATATAATCCTCCTAAATCTTCTATGATTCAAAAATATATTTCTGTTATAGATCATACTCGTCAAAAATTTCATCAATCAGCTGATGCACTTCTGATCTGGACACTTTTTTACAGCATCCTTTAGCCAAAGCCACCACCAGATTCTCTTTCATTTCTTCCAATGCTTTGATCTTATCTACATCAATGGCTACAATAGCCCCTCTCCGCCTGTCAATAGATACAAAGCCCTCCTGCTTCAAAAGAGTATAAGCCTTGTTTACAGTATGCATATTAATTCCAATGTTATCCGCCATCTGTCTGACCGAAGGAAGCGTATCCCCTTCCTGCAGACGTGAGGTGGCAATTCCAAGGATAATCTGGTTCATCAGCTGAACATAAATGGCCTCATCACTGTTAAAATCTATTTCTATGACCATATATAAGCCTCCTCTTACTGTGTTACACATATACTAGCACATCTCACATATTTTGGAAACTATTTTTTTCAAAAGAAAAGCAGCTGCCCCTTCACTATCATTCAAAATGATATGAAAAAACAGCTGCCTATTTAATATACGGATATTATCCCATGATCTTTTTTAACTGTTCCTTATTCAGAAGCAGATTAAATCCTAACGGATTGATAACAAGGAATTCCGCCTGAGGAATCATTACATCAGCAAGTTTTGCAAATGGTATCTTGGCAATCCTGAGTTTTTTGCCTTTGGCAAATTTCTCATATTCCAAAACATCTGAAAATACCGGCTGAAGAATTTTTCCTTCTTTATTTTTCAGATACGGGATATTTACCTTTGCAGGATCTTCTGTATTTTGTTCCATGGCCACCAGAAACTCTGATTTTTTCAGATTTGCGATCAGCTCTTCTTCCAGTTCACGAATATTTTTGCGCTCTTCCTTTGCAACCGGACGGCGCAGCTCCTGCATAAAGTAAATACCGGAAAGCTGAAGTGTAGCGTTTATAAGCGGACGCTTTTCCGGTTCCAGCTTACTAAGATCCGGACGGCGGACTATCTTATCCAGATCCACCTCAATTTCCTCTGTTCCATTATTCCATACCAGAGAGTTTACACCTACCGCATATAAAAGCCCATACAGTCTTGGAAAATCCTTTTTCTCATACTTCATGCCCATGAGAAGGATTTTTTCCTCTATCTTTTTCTTTCCAAACTCCTTCAGAGTTTCTTCTTCAGCAAAAAACCATACCTGGTCATTATAAGTTTCTTCTGCACAGGTTACGTAAGGAAGCTTTGTGACCTGAGAATATGCCACATATACATTTTCTCTGGCCTGAATTTCCTTTACCGCGTCAACTACACTCATTCCCATTTTATATCCTTTCCATATTCCGTCATCTCCCTGATGTCCGGATGCTCCTTTTTATTTCATCAGGAATTCTACAATTCCATCCAGTTCCTCCAGCTGCTCTTTCTTCAAAGAAGATTTTACTGTGAGAGTATTGTCATATATTTCCATATTTTTCATAGAAGAAAGTATTTCTTTCATCTGTTTTCCTGCAGAAATTGCCCATGTTCCATTTTCCATAACAGCTACTTTTCTGTTTTGGAAATTATGAGCTTTCAGTTCTGCGAGAAGAGTTTCCATTTTTGGGAAAAGACCTGCATTATATGTCGGACAGGCAAATACAATCCTGTCACAACGAAACGCCTCTGCAAGAAGATAAGACGGATCTGTTTTTGACACATCATACATTGCAATATTCTTTTCTCCTGCGTCTGATATTCTTCCGGCCAGTACATTTACTGCACTTTCCGTGTTTCCATAAATAGAAGCATACAGAATCAGAACTGCATGATCTTCCGGTGTATAGGTACTCCATTTCTGGTATTTATCGATAAACCATCCCAGATTTTCTCTCCATACCGGTCCGTGAAGCGGACAAATGATCTCAATGTCCAAAGCAGCTGCTTTTTTAAGGGCAGCCTGAACCTGTGCACCATATTTTCCTACAATATTTGTCAGATATCTTCTTGCCTCTTCCAGCCATTCATTTTCAAAATTCACTTCATCGGCAAAAATATTTCCATTCAGAGCTCCAAAAGTTCCAAAAGCATCTGCGCTGTAAAGTACCTTATCACAAACATCATAAGTAACCATAGCCTCCGGCCAGTGCACCATCGGTATCATTGCAAAAGCCAGAGTATGCTTTCCTGTCTGAAGCGTATCTCCCTCTTTGATCACTACAGCACGGCTGTCTACTTCAAAATCAAAAAACTGTTTCATCATGGTAAATGTTTTTGCATTTCCCACCAGTTTTACATTCGGATGACGGATCACTACTTCTGCGAGAGAAGCACAGTGATCAGGCTCCATATGGTTCACAACAATATAATCCAGACTCCTGCCGTTCAAAACATATTCTAAATTTTCAAGAAACTGTTCACATACAGAATGATCTACCGTATCAAGAAGAACCGTTTTCTCATCCAGGATCACATAGGAATTATAAGAAACTCCTTTTGGGATAGGATATACATTTTCAAACAGTTCCAGTCTTCTGTCGCTGGCTCCGATCCAGTACATATCCTCTGTTATCTTTTTTACACAGTACACGTTGCTTCCTCCTTATGCCTCATCAATTGCTTTTCCAATATCATGGCGCATATACTTCGTGGCAAAGCTGATCCACTCTGTGGCTTCATATGCATTCTTTCTGGCTTCCTTAAGGTCACTTCCCTTTGCAGTAATGCCAACAACACGGCCTCCGTTTGTAACAATCTGCCCATCCTGGAATTTAGTTCCTGCATGGAAGCAGTAATAGCCTTCTTTTTCTTTGAAGTTCTCAAAGCCGTACATAGGAATTCCTTTTTCATATTTTACAGGATACCCTTCGCTTGCAAGAACCACACACACAGCTGCATTGTCCTCAAATTCCAGCTCCATCTGATCCAGAGTACCGTTTACACAGGCCTCCATCACATCCAGAATATCTGTTTTCATTCTGGGAAGTACCACCTGTGCCTCCGGATCTCCAAAACGTGCATTATACTCCAGAACCTTTGGACCATCTGCCGTAAGCATCAGACCAAAGAAGATAATTCCCACAAAAGGACGGCCCTCAGATGCCATAGCATCCACCGTAGGCTGGTAGATGTATTTCTTACAAAAATCATCTACCTCTTTTGTATAAAAAGGACTTGGGGAAAATGTACCCATTCCACCGGTGTTAAGTCCTTTGTCTCCGTCCATAGCGCGCTTATGATCCTGAGCAGAAGTCATAGTCCGAATTGTCTTTCCATCAACAAAGGAGAGCACAGAAACTTCACGGCCTGTCATAAATTCTTCAACGACCATTGTATTTCCCGCACTTCCGAATTTCTTATCCTCCATGATCTCTTTGACACCTGCTTCTGCTTCTGCAAGATCATTGCAGATCAAAACACCCTTTCCCAATGCAAGCCCGTCTGCTTTCAGGACAATAGGGAATTTTGCCTGTGTGCGGAGATATTCCAGAGCTTTTTCCGCATTATCAAAGTTTTCATAACCTGCTGTAGGAATATTATATTTTTTCATAAGATCTTTGGAAAAAGCCTTGGATCCTTCAAGAATCGCAGCGTTTTTCCGCGGTCCGAATACTTTCAGACCTCTTTCTTCAAATACGTCTACAACTCCGCCTACCAGCGGATCATCCATGCCAATGATAGTAAGATCAATTTCTTTCTCCTGGGCAAAATCTGCCAGCTTCTCAAACTCCATAGCACCGATAGGAACGCATTCTGCAAACTCAGAAATACCCGCATTACCCGGTGCACAGTAAATTTTATCTGCCTTCGGGCTTTTTGCCACACTCCATGCAATGGCATGTTCTCTTCCGCCGCTTCCAACAATCAAAATATTCATAAGTATTTTCTCCTTATCTGCTGATACGTACCTTTCCGTTCTCTACCATAACTTTCCCGTTAGCGATCAAGTCAATGGCTTCCGGAAGGATTTTCCATTCTGCCTGTTCCATCACCCGGCGCTGAAGAATCTCCGGAGTATCTCCCTCCTGAACCTCAACTGCTTTCTGAAGGATAATTGGACCGGTATCTGTCCCTGCATCTACAAAATGAACAGTGGCTCCTGTCACTTTCACGCCCCTGTCTAAAACACCTTCGTGGACACGCAGTCCATAAAACCCGGTTCCGCAAAATGACGGTATCAAAGATGGATGGATATTGATGATTCTGTTTGGATATGCACCTACAATCATAGGTGGAACCGCCACCAGAAATCCTGCCAGTACTACCAGATCTATCTGATGATTCTGAAGTTCAGAAAGAAGAGCTTTATGAAACTCATCACGGCTTTCATAGGATTTCGGAGAAATACACACAGCCGGAATCTCATGCATATGCGCTCTTTCAAGGGCATATGCACCAGCGTTATTGCTGATCACCAGACTCACCTCGGCATTTGTTATGCGTCCACTTTCCACTGCATCCAGTATAGCCTGAAGATTTGTTCCGCCTCCTGATACAAGAACACCTAGTTTTAGCATAAATCTACACCCTTTTCACCAGCTTCAATACGGCCTACCACATAAGGAGTGTCTCCTGCTGCACGAATCGCCTCCATTGTCTTATCCACATCAGCAGGACGAACTGCAAGGATCATTCCCAGTCCCATATTATAAGTATTATACATCATCTGCTCTTCAATATTTCCTTTTTCTGCAAGGAGTTTAAAGATCGGCAGTACCGGATAGCTGTCCTTTTCAACTACAGCTCTTGTTCCCTCTTTCAGCATACGTGGAATATTTTCATAAAAACCGCCGCCTGTAATATGGCTGCATGCGCGGATGCGGACACCGGCTTCTTTAATGCTCTTGAGCGCCTTAACATAGATTCTGGTCGGTGCAAGAAGCGCCTCTCCCAAAGTAGTACCCAGTTCATCATAATAAGTATCCAGAGACTCTCTGGTCATATCAAACACTTTGCGTACAAGAGAGAAGCCATTGCTGTGAACACCAGTGGAAGCCATACCGATCAGCACATCTCCCGCTTCCAGTTCTTCTCCTGTAAGAAGATCTTTTTTATCAATGATGCCCACTGCAAAACCAGCAAGATCATACTCGTCCTCCTGCATGAGACCTGGATGCTCTGCTGTTTCTCCACCGATCAGGGCAGCGCCGGACTGAACACATCCCTCTGCTACTCCAGCTACGATCTCAGCGATCTTTTCCGGATAATTTTTGCCGCACGCAATATAGTCCAGGAAGAACAGAGGCTCTGCTCCTGCACATGCAATGTCGTTCACACACATGGCAACTGCGTCAATGCCAATGGTATCATGTTTGTCCATCACCATTGCAAGCTTCACCTTTGTCCCGCATCCATCAGTACCTGAAACAAGAGTCGGTTCCTCCATTCCCTTAAAGCTGTCCAGGGAAAAAGCACCAGAAAATCCTCCGATCCCGCCAAGGACCTCCGGTCTCATAGTCTTTGCAATATGCTTTTTCATAAGCTCAACTGATTTGTACCCTGCCTCTATATCCACACCTGCGTTCTTGTAATCCATAATATCCTCCCAGTATTTTGTTTATGATAATGGTTATTTTTTTATCTTTGCCATTTTTTAATAATTCTGATAGCCTACTTCCTGCAGTCTTGCATCTTTCGCTTCTACCTGTTCTTTCAGTTCCTGGCTGTATGCTTTCAGCTTTTCAAGAAGCTCCGGATCTGAAGTAGCCAGGATCTTCGCAGCAAGAAGTCCTGCATTTGCTCCGCCGTTAATAGCAACTGTTGCGACCGGAATTCCTGACGGCATCTGTACGATAGAATAAAGAGAATCTCGTCCGCCTAAAGATGTGGTGTGCATTGGAATACCGATTACCGGCATCGGAAAGATTGCCGCACACATTCCAGGCAGATGTGCTGCCATTCCGGCACCTGCAATGATCACTTTAAATCCTCTTTCTTCTGCGCTTTTTGCATAATCAAAAAATACATCCGGTTCTCTGTGCGCAGAAATGATCTTCATTTCATACTCTACTCCAAGCTTGTCGAGAATAGCCGCAGCTTTGCTCATAACCGGCATATCTGAATCGCTTCCCATTACAATTCCAACTTTTTTCATTGGTAGGCCTCCTTTTTCGTTCTGTTCCAGGTTGATTCTACTAAGATTCTATTTTTGTGTCAACATGTTTCCCACAAAGAAATATTTTGGCATACAAACTGTTTTTGTATTTTATAAAAAAGGCTTATTTAATTCTTCAGTGCCCGGAAGCACAAAACGTCCTTTTTCTATAATTGAATGACTTTCTCCATCATCGTCGATCACACATATACTTCCCAACTCATCATAAGGGATCGTAATATCTGTATGGCATCCATAATAAGCAAGGCTGAGATCTTCTTTTCTCAGGCTGGAGATTTCATTATCCCGGGCAATGATCTCCTTTCCATCGGGATTATAAACCGCCGTATCCTCTGCCCAGCTGTAGCAGGTATCTCCCACAGCAAAATGAGGTCCCATTTTTTCCGCAATGAGAATCGGAAGTTTGTCTGCAATACCATATTTCTCCGCAGCCACATAAGCAGTGGTGTTGGTTCCGATCGCAAACTCTCCCATGGGGATCTTTACATGATGATGAAGAATATTATCCTCAATATAAGCCCGGTTTTCTTCTTCGTTTTCAAAATTACTGCAGGAGTAATCGATCACCTGTCCACAATCAAATACCAGTTTCAGATCCTTAAACTGGAGACCATTCAGGTATACCTTTTTTACATGGAGGACACCGCCTGTTCCGGCAAGAACCGGAGATGTAAAGACCTCACCCACCGGAATATTCACATCTGCCACACAGTTTTCAAAATTGGTCTGCTTTTCCGGATTCTCAAGCATATGAAGATGGATGATAAGATCCGTTTCATTGCCGTCTTTTCCCTTGATCTCCACCCACTCGCAGGTATCCAGTACGTCAATGATCGTCTGCTGGATTTTCTGATAAAGCTTATAATCCAGTGTATTGATCTTTACAATTTCTCCAAAAATCTCCGGGAATTTTTCACTGATCTCCGGCACCGGATAGGCAATAATAGTAAAGCTTCTTTCCTCTCCCTTGATATAACGGTTGACGATCTGTCCGGACTCATTATCCAGTTCCACCTGAAGCTTCTGCTGAACATCACTTAAAGAATAAGTCTCCGGCTTGGATATCGGAGAGAATGGTTCCTCGCCAAAAGTCTCGATCACTGCCGGGCCCCCATGAACTTCTGCCATGTCTTTGTACTTCTCATAAGCCGTCTGCATAGAACGAAGTTTTCTCTTTACAAAATCGCTGTCAAGGAAAAGCGCACTGTCCTGTCGATGATCATATTCATACTGAGGATTTGCCACACCTCCTGTAAATCCTACACGGGCACTTCCACGTTTATTTACAATATGAGATGCATGACGATAGATTACCGGCTCCAGCCCCATTTCCCTGAACTGCAGGATTGCTGCGCGGACCATCCGCTCAAATCCCAGGTTATATCGGATATTCACAGTTTTTTTCTTTGTAATATCCTTTCTGGTATTGATAAATCCAATTCGGTATCCTTCTGTATAAGTACGGGCCATATCATCGATCTGTTGCTGGGTAAGGCTGTTCAGAAATTCCGCAACACCCGTCTCATTTTCTGACACATATTCCCCATACTGATAAAGATATCGAAGATCTGTAAGATCGGAATCCATAATGATCCTTACCGCAAAATCAAGAGAGGGATCCACACCTTCCGCAATCCTCTTCTCCATCATATCCTGGCAGTAATCATTCACATAGGATCGAAGAATGTCCTCTGTTGTTTTGACAGACGGAAGCTCTTCTTCAGAAAATGCGGAATGTACTTCCAGAAAAAGTTCGGCAGCAACTGTATAATCCCACCATTTTTTTTCATATGCATAAACAACAGAACCTCTCAGCTCTGCATACAGAAAACTCATTGCTTTTCCATATTCTCCAAGGCAGGTTTCTGCATAGGCAGGATTGCCATAGGAATAAAGATAATTTTCTGGAAACAGTTCTCTGTAAAGAGACTGATTCTCTTCCTTTAATTCCTCCAGTGTAAATTCTGTTTCCTGTCTTTCCAGAATTTCTCCTGTTTTTTTCAAAAAATTTGCAGCAGTTCTGAAAAACTCATCAAAAGGTGCTTTTATCTCCTGTTCTGTACAAATTTCTGCAATTCTGTCCTTTGCAAGCGCAAAACGTTCCATCAGCAATTCGTCCAATCTGTTATCTCCTTTCCAATCTGCATTCCGTCGAAAGCTCTATGCATCGATCACATTCCCCAGACGGATATGTTTGTCTATCAATTCTTTCATATATTCCCAGATTTCCACAGAGCCTTCAGAAGTATGCTCGTTTCTTTTGTAAATCTGGCTTTTTCTCACTCCATGCTCTGCCCAGCTTCTTCCATTTGATGCATCGTTCAAAAGAAGCGGCTGACAGTTGTCCAATACATGGGCAAATTTTGCTTCCGGAGTTTCATAAGCTTCAAATTCCTCCCACAGTTCCCGGAACCATTTGCACTGATCCTCAGGAAGCATGCCAAAAATTCGGTCTGCCGCTTTCGTTTCTCTTTCTCTTTTTGTTTCCGCGCCTGCTTCATCATAAGCATAAGTATCTCCTGCATCAATTTCAACAAGATCATGGATCAGGACCATTGGTACAACCTTTGCAAGATCCACCTCCTCGTTGGAATACTCCTTAAGAAGCACAGCCATCAAAGCAAGATGCCAGGAATGCTCCGCATCATTTTCTTTTCTGTTTCCATCTGCAAGATACGTCTGGCGGATGATATTTTTTACTTTGTCCACCTCGACAATAAATTCCATTTGTTTTTTTAATCGTTCCATATATTACACTCCCATCAAAAAAAAGCCCAGCCATCCCACCATAAGGATTCCATTCAAAATAGAACCCACAATACTGGTATGATGCATACGCTTTTCCTCCGAAAAACTGGAAAGTCCCATAATAAATCCATAAACAGAAAGCATTGCGGCAAAAAGACAGATTCCGCCCACAATAAATCCATACTTTCCATTCAGTCCATACGCTGTAAAGACAGCTGTCAAAAACAGAAAAAGAGAAGCAGCTGCCAGCCACACTGACAGCTTTCCCTTCTCTGCTTCTTTTGTTTTTGTAAATGAATATCTATATCTTTTCGCCATAGTGTTTTCTCCTCAGGTGATCACAGACGGCAAACAGCAGATAACCTGCTGCCGCCCCTGCCGTATTTAAAATCAGATCGTCCACATCAAAACATCCTACCTTTGTTACAAGCTGGATGGTCTCCACACAAAAACTCAGGCAAAATCCGGACAAAACGATCAGGAATCCGCTGCGCCATCTCCGGCTGATGACCGGCAGGATAAACCCGAAAGGAATGAATCCTATTACATTCCCGAAAACATTCAAAAAAAAGGCAGACAGACCTACCTGTCCTCTGTAGACCCAGAATCTCCGGATCTCTGCAAAAGGTTTTAAATTGTATCTGTACACACTTTCTTCCCCTGGCATACGTCCATATCCTTCTGAAAAAAACAGCACATAGCTTAAAAGCAGTACATATACAATGAATAATATAACTCCCATCTGCCTGATCTTACGCTTTGTTTCCTTACTCAATTTCTGCTGTCAGATCAGAATTTCTGATCTTCTTTTAAGAAGTCTCGCACCGCCAACGATCAAGAGAACGCCGGCTGCAATACCTGTCACCAGGGTGATAATGCCCACTGCCAGATTGCAGGCTCCTGTTCTTGTTATGGTTTTATAGATCTTTTCGTTCACGGAAAAACCTCCTATTTCACTCCATACTGGCGATAATAATCATCAATAGCTGCTTTAACAGCGTCATCAATGATCACCTGTCCATTGATCTCTTTATTATAAAGATATTCTGTCACTTCTGCCATATCTACGATTGCAGCAGTTTCAAATCCATACAGATCTCTGACTTCATCAAGGGCACACTTTTTGCCTCCCTTGCCTACTTCCATACGGTTCAGGGATACCATAAGACCCACGATGGTCACATCTGCAGCTCCTTTTACCTTAGGAACGGTTTCTTCCATAGATTTACCGGAAGTAGTTACATCTTCAATCATAATAACACGGTCGCCATCTTTCAGAGTACTGCCCAAAAAGCTGCCTTTATCTGCGCCATGATCCTTTTCTTCTTTACGGTCAGAGCAGTAACGTACCTCCTTGCCGTAAAGTTCACTGTACGCAATAGCAGTTACAACACTTAACGGAATTCCCTTATAAGCAGGTCCAAATAATACATCAAAATCATCCCCATATTTATCATGGATTGCCTTTGCGTAATATTCCCCCAGTTTTTTCAGCTGAGAACCTGTTACATAACCGCCGGCATTCATAAAAAACGGAGATTTTCTTCCGCTTTTCAAGGTAAACTCTCCAAATTTCAAAACCTTGCTGTCTACCATAAATTGAATAAATTCCTGTTTATACTGTTCCATATCTCTTTAACCTCCGTTTTACGGGCAAGCCCTTTTCATTTTCTTGATCTTACTGTTTTCATTCTATCACATTCACTATTGTTTTTCAATGAATGGATTCTTATTGTATCAGGCTCTGTTTTTTATATTTTTTCATTACATAGTAATAATAAGGAATAAGAGGGATCAAAGCTGCGATCCAGGCCATAGGGTCTGCAAGGCATACTCCTGTAAAGCTTGTTTTTCCTGCCACCAGAAAAACGATCGCGGCTCTGGCAACCAGTTCAAACACTCCTCCCAGCATGGGAACCAGACCATATCCCATTCCCTGAAGTGCATTTCGAAAAAGAAAAATAGTGCAAAGGAACGGATATGCCCAAAATACCGTCCTGAAATATGTAACCGACACTGCCACCACTTCTGTCTCTGAAGGACTGATAAAAAGATAGGTAAAATATTTTCCAAAGAAATACATCAGAACCATCTCTATCACACTCCATACCAGAAGCATGATCCAGGAATACCGGACACCTTCACGTACACGATCCATACGTCCCGCTCCCCGGTTCTGTCCCACATATGTAGCTATGGTCGCTCCCAAAGAAACTGCCACCATAGTGATAATATTCTGAATTTTTCCGGCAGCAGAAAATCCCGCCATATGCACTGCTCCATAAACATTTACCGCTCCCTGGACAATAATTGTTCCAATAGCTGTAATGGAAAACTGCAGTGCCATAGGAATGCCCAGAGCCATCAATTTGCCGAAGCTTCCTTTTCTCAGTTCAAAATTCTTTTTCTCCAGATGAAGGATCGGATATTTCTTCACTATATAAATCAGACAGCATATTGCTGAAATTGCCTGGGCGACTACTGTTGCATAAGCGCAGCCTTCTACTCCCATTCCAAAAAATTTAATCAGGACTACATCCAGTATTACATTGATCACAGCAGAAATAATCAGGAAATATAACGGAGATTTCGAATCACCCAATGCACGAAGGAAGGCCGCCAGAGAATTATAAGCTGCAGTAACAATAAGACCTGCATAAATAATCCCCATATATGCCATAACATCTCCCATAAGGTCTTCCGGAGAATTCATCAACCTCAGAATAGGCTCGTTCAGCGCCAGAAGCCCCACTGTCATCACTACTGTAAATCCAGCCATCAGATAAATTGACATTGCTACATAATGACGCATATCATCATATTTTTTTGCGCCGAACATCTGTGAGACAATGATCGCAAATCCACTGCTGAGTCCATTCAGCCATCCGGTCACAAAAAACATCAAAGATCCAGTACTTCCAATTGCCGCCAGTGCATCTACACCAATGAACTGTCCAGCCACAATAGAATCTGCAATATTATAAAACTGCTGAAATACATTTCCAAGAAACATAGGGATCATAAACCAGATGATCAGCTTCACTGGATTCCCCACGGTCATATCACTTGTTCTGTCTTTTTTCATTTATTTATCTCCTCGAAAAAAGGGTCTGCTGTAATTATATACCCGGATCATTCCGGTTATACTTTACAGCAGCCCCCTGTCACTTAAAAATCATTTTACTGCCCCGATCAATTCAGAGATATCTTCCACTTTCTGGCGCTGCATAAAATCCTCGATCCCGGCCACAACTTCTTCTGTTGCATAAGGATTAAAGAAATTAGCCGTTCCTACTGACACCGCAGTGGCGCCTGCCATCAGAAATTCAAGAGCATCCTCTGCTGTAGCAATCCCCCCCATTCCAATGATGGGAACCTTAACCGCCTGGGCCACCTGATATACCATACGCACTGCCACAGGTTTTACTGCCGGTCCAGACATTCCGCCTGTTTTATTTGCCAGAGCAAACGTTCTGCGGTTAATATCAATCTTCATCCCTGTAAGGGTGTTTATCAGCGAAAGTACGTCTGCACCGCCTGCTTCTGCTGCCTTTGCCATTTCTGTAATATCAGTTACATTTGGACTCAGCTTCATGATCACAGGCTGTTTCGCATACTTCTTCACTTCTTTCGTAATAGCTTCCAGTGCTTTTGGATCCTGACCAAAAGCAATCCCGCCTTCTTTTACGTTTGGACAGGATACATTGATCTCCAGAAGGTCTACAGATTCATTTCCCAGACGTTCTACCACTTCACAATAGTCTTCTGTAGTTTTTCCACAGACATTTACAATGATCCTGGTATTATATTTTTTCAAAAAAGGAATATCTCTTTCACAGAAAACATCGATTCCAGGATTCTGAAGTCCAATTGCATTCAGCATACCGCTGGGAGTTTCCGCAATCCTGGGAGTAGGATTTCCAGGCCATGGTACGTTTGCTACACCCTTGGTAACTACTGCACCCAATTTGTTCAGATCCACAAATTCACTGTATTCTGCCCCTGAACCAAAAGTTCCAGAAGCTGTCATTACAGGATTTTTAAGTTCCACACCTGCCAGAGTAACGGCTGTTTTTATCATAATTCCACCTCCGTGCTCAAAAATACCGGTCCGTCTTTACAGATACGTTTATTATGCACATGGGAATGGCTGTCAACCTCTTTTGATTTGCACACACAGGCAAGACAGGCGCCGACTCCGCAGGCCATACGTTCCTCCATAGAGATCCAGCACGGAATATTCTTTTCTTCTGCATAATTTTTGACAGCACGGAGCATAGGAGTTGGACCACATGCAAAAATCACATCTGCTTCCAGAGCATTTTCCCTGATCGCATCCATAACATTCCCCTTAGTTCCTGCACTTCCGTCCTCTGTTGCCACAAAAACATCCGCATATTTCTCAAATTCCTCATTCAGAAACAATTCGTCTCTATACCCGAGAACAGCTGTCTTCTCTCCATTCAGTTCTTTTGCAGTCTGGAGCATTGGAGGAATTCCTATTCCGCCGCCCATAAGAAATACACGTTTTCCCTCTGCCTCATGAAGAGGGAATCCATTTCCGAGAGGTCCTAAAACTTCAACTGCTATTCCTGCATGAAGTTTTGAAAAAGCCTCTGTTCCTGTATTTTTTCCGGTCACACGATAAACAAGGCGGATTCTTTTATTTTCCCTGTCAATCTCACAGATACTGATAGGACGCGGAAGCAGTTTGCTGCCATCTCGTGTATAAAGAGACAAAAACTGTCCCGGTCTGGCCGATTCTGCCATTTCATCAGCCTGAAGCCACATGCTGTAGATATCCTTACCAATTTCTTCCTGACTTACAATCTTTAAACTTTTTTTTGTTTTTTCGCTCATGT
The DNA here is from genome assembly GCF_902497045.1 of uncultured Blautia sp. NCBI lineage: Bacteria > Bacillati > Bacillota > Clostridia > Lachnospirales > Lachnospiraceae > Blautia > uncultured Blautia sp. The sequence continues at coordinate 19,655 of NZ_CABVDF010000026.1, forward strand.
GTTTCCTCCTGGCTGTTTATTTCTGTCCGGACAGAGCGCCGCTGATGTCTTCAATCATATCCTTCACTGCCTGTCTGGAAGCATCCGCATAATTCTTTTCCCCAAATTCAGCATAGGCTTCCTGTTTATATGCTGCAATAATGCCTCTGGAGGAATTTACAATAGCACCAAGTCCGTCTTCATTAAAGAAGTGAACAAGATCCTTGCCCTTTCCGCCCTGAGCTCCATATCCCGGAACAAGGATAAAGGTTTTTGGCATCAGTTTGCGGAGAACTTTACCCATTTCTGGATAAGTAGCTCCTACAACAGCTCCTACATAGCTGTAGGAGTCGCCCATATGCTCCTCACCCCACTGTGCAACTTTCTCGCCAACCCACTCATAAAGAGGACGTCCGTCAATAATACGATCCTGGAACTCTCCGCTGGATGGATTAGAAGTTTTCACAAGGATGAAAAGCCCCTTGTTCTCTTCCTTACATACATCAATAAAAGGCTTCACACCATCTGTTCCAAGATAAGGATTTACTGTAGCAAAATCCTCGTCAAAGCCTGCGTATTTTTTAGATCCTACCCGAACATGTCCCAGATGTCCCACTGCATATGCTGCAGATGTAGAACCAATATCCCCTCTCTTAATGTCTCCGATCACAACAAGATCTTTAGACTTGCAGTAGTCAACGGTTTTCTTATATGCCATAAGCCCCGGAATGCCAAACTGTTCATACATAGCGATCTGCGGCTTTACAGCAGGAATAAGGTCACAGGTGGCATCCACAATACCTTTGTTAAACTGCCAGATTGCTTCTGCAGCGCCTTCCAGTGTTTCGCCGAATTCCGCAAACGCCTGATCCTGGATATGCTTTGGAATATAATTGAGCATCGGGTCCAGTCCCACAACGATAGGTGCATTTGTTTTTTTGATTTTCTCCACAAGTTTATTGATCATGAAACTTTCCTCCTGATTTTTACATACTTAAGCATATAATACACGAAATAACGCATTTAATAAAGACTTTTTATGGGATTT
>NZ_CABVDF010000027.1:0-20361 GCF_902497045.1 uncultured Blautia sp.
AAAACTGGTAAAATAGCACAAAAATAAAAAAGATGGCTTGACATACGCATGCTTATTAAATATAATTTTCTTATGCATTACGAAAATGTTACAAAAGAAATAAAATATGACATAAAGAAAATGCAAGGAATGTAGAACTATGAAAAACAGGAAATTATCACAAAATCATCAATCACAGGTAGAAAGAAAAAAGACAGGAAATTCTTCAGTACGTGCAGTAATCTCTGTCAGTGTATGTGCCCTGGCAGCGCTGGCGGTTTCCGCAGGCGGCCGTTTTGTGGGAAGTGAAAGAGACAGTGAGGTTTATGCTGCTTCTGAGGAAGAAACAGGATATGCTCTGGAAGGCGGAAGCGAGTATGATCTTCCTACCGGAATCGCAGGGATTGCTTCGGGCATCCGTGCAACTCCTGCTGAGGGCTCAGAAATCTACAGGATCGGCACCTCCTGTGAGCATGTAGTGGTGGGACAGCGTGTTCAGAAAGTGCGTAAACCTGCAGAGGAAATAGATCTTAGCATACCTATGGCAGCTGCTGTCAATGATCTGGATTCGAAAATGGTCTCCATGTCGTCTTCTGCAAAAATGATGTCGGATGAAGATTACGAGAATCTTCTTAAGATTGTAGAGGCAGAGGCGGGAACCGAGGATATCAAGGGACGTGTGCTGATTGCCAATGTGATCATGAACCGTGTGAGGCATCCGGAATTTCCTGATAATATAACAGACGTTATCTGGGAATATGATAACGGAGTACCGCAGTTTTCTCCGGTGGCAGATGGAAGGATCGGCGAAGTAACAGTTACCGATGAGACAAGAGAAGCTGTGAAGCAGGCACTTGAAGGGACGGATTATTCAGAGGGAGCATTGTTCTTTATCCAGAAATCAGCCGCAGAGAAACATAATATTGCCTGGTTTGAAAAAGACCTGACAAAGCTTTTCAAACATGGCGTTCACGAATTTTATACTTATCCGGAGGAAGCTCCGGAAGATAAGAAATCAGAAAAAAAGTCTCAGAAGAAAGCAGGAAAAAAATCAGATCAGGATTCCGGGACTGAACTTGTTCAGATGGTTAAGGCAGAATAAGGAAATAAAAAATGTGGAGGGCTGCACGTGTCTGTGCAGTTCCTTTTTTTATTTTTCTGGCAGGTTTATGATCTTTCGGCGATTTTACTATGGTATTTTGCTAAAGTTCATGTTACAATGTTGCAAAAATAACTGATACAGAAGAAAGGCAGGAACGATGATGCAGGTATTATATAAAAGCACCAGAGGTAAAGAAGAAACGGTAACCGCCTCCATGGCTATTCTTAAGGGACTTTCAGAGGACGGAGGATTATTTGTCCCCACTGCTGTTCCGAAACTTGATATACCGATGGAGCATCTTTCAAAGATGACATACCAGGAAACTGCCTATGAGGTCATGAGCCGTTTCCTTACAGATTTTACAGAAGAAGAGCTGAAGGACTGCATTGCCAGAGCTTATGATTCTAAATTTGATACAAACGAGATTGCACCTCTGCATAAAGCGGATCAGGCATATTTTCTGGAACTGTTTCATGGAGCGACAATAGCGTTTAAAGATATGGCACTTTCCATTCTTCCTCATCTTATGACAACAGCAGCCCAAAAAAATCATGTAAAAAATGAGATCGTGATTCTTACAGCAACCTCTGGTGATACCGGGAAGGCAGCTATGGCAGGCTTTGCGGATGTTCCGGGAACTAAGATCATTGTCTTTTATCCAAAACATGGTGTTAGTCCTATCCAGGAAAAACAGATGGTGACCCAGAAAGGAAACAATACTTATGTGGTAGGCATCACAGGTAATTTTGATGATGCTCAGACTGCAGTAAAAAAGATGTTCAATGATCAGCAGCTGGCTCAGGAGCTTGACAGTGCAGGCTATCAGTTCTCTTCTGCAAATTCTATCAATATAGGACGTCTGGTACCGCAGATCGTATATTATGTGTATGCTTATGGAAAACTTGTGAAGTCCGGAGAGATACAGTCAGGAGACAAGATCAATGTTGTTGTTCCTACAGGAAACTTTGGAAATATTCTTGCAGCTTATTATGCTAAAGAAATGGGACTTCCAATTGGAAAACTGATTTGTGCGTCCAATGAAAACAAAGTTCTTTTTGATTTTTTCCGTACCGGAACTTATGACAGAAAGAGAGAATTTATACTGACGACATCTCCATCTATGGATATTCTGATCTCCAGCAATCTGGAGCGTCTGATCTACCGTCTGACAGGCGAAAATGCACAGCAGTGTGCAGAGCTTATGAAGGCTTTGAGCGAGGGTGGAGAATACACTATTTCAGAAGAAATGAAAAAAGGGCTTGGAGACTTTTATGGAAATTTCTGCAGCGAAGGAGAAACAAGGGAGGCTATCAGTGCGACCTGGTATGGAAGCGGTTATGTGATCGATCCTCATACTGCGGTAGCGGCAGGAGTTTATCAGAAGTATCTTCGCGATACAGAAGACCACACCCCTACAGTGATTGCGTCAACAGCAAGCCCGTATAAGTTTACCAGAAGTGTTATGGATGCAATTTCTGACCGCTATCAGGGTCTGGATGATTTTGCTCTTTGCGATGCACTTTCTGCATTAAGCGGTGTGCAGATTCCGAAGGCAGTGGAAGAGATTCGTACAGCGCCGGTTCTTCACGATACGGTTGTAGATGCACAGGATATGCCGGACACTGTAAAGAAAATCCTGGGAATATGTTAAAGGAACTGCAGTTTTTGTAAGCTGTAAGGTTCCTGCTTGCATGGTGCTGGCCGGTCAGGTGTTCTGGCATATATGCCAAAATATTTTGCTTCAGCACAAATATTGTATTGAAAAATAACATATAATAGAGTACAATAGTAATAACAGAAAAGAGAAAGTATCCTGGAATGTGCGAGGCCCCTTTTTATTTTGAACCTACATTGACATGAAGGGACTCCAACATCGCAGATCGTGATGTCAGACCTCTCGTTGTGGTAGGCAGATCATCTGTTGAGGACACCCACCTGGCTTCGGCTAGGCGTCAAAAGGAAGGGAACGGCATTCCGGGACTTTCAGAAAAGAATGAGCCTTTGCAGGGGCTCTTTTTTATTTATTAAAAACCAGTATTTTCTGTACTGATTTTTCTAATAAACAAAACACTTTGGGAGGGATATTTATGGTAACAGAAAAAATCTTTGATAAACTGCCGACAGGCGAGGAAGTAAAGGTATTTCATCTGGAAAATAAATCTGGTGCTTATGCGGAAGTGCTTCAGTATGGTGCAATCCTGGTTAAACTATGTGTACCGGACAGAGATGGAAAACTGACAGATGTTGTGCTTGGTTATGATGATCTTACAGGGTATCAGAAGAATGGCTGTTTCTTCGGAGCATGTATCGGACGCAGCGGAAATAGAATTGCGGGAGCACGATTCATGCTGGATGGGAAAGAAGTGATCCTTGAAAAAAATGAAGGAGAAAATAATCTCCACAGCGGACCGGATGGCTTTGAAAAAAAAATCTGGGAAGTGAAACATATTGATCAGGATGACAACAGTGTGACCCTGGGAAGAATCAGCCCTGACGGTGAAAATGGATTTCCGGGAGAATTTAATATCACTGTTACCTATGAATTTACTGAAGAAAACTCCATTCGTATTGTATATAGCGGAGTCAGTGACAAGACAACCATTGCCAATATGACGAATCATTCTTATTTTAACCTTTCCGGAGAAGGCAGTGGAAGTATACTGGATCAGTATCTTACAATCCATGCACAGGAATATACTCCTGTGGGAGAAGGCTCGATTCCCCTTGGAGAAAATGTTTCCGTGGAAGGAACTCCTATGGATTTCCGCAGAGAAAAACAGATCGGACAGGAGATAGATGCAGATTTTGAGCAGCTGAAGATCACGGGAGGCTATGACCATAATTATGTGACGGATGGTTACACACAGGCGGAAATCCGTGAGATTGCCTGCGCCCGTTCTGAAAAAACAGGAATTTTTATGGAAGCGCTTACAGATTGTCCTTGCGTGCAGTTTTATGCAGGAAATTTTATAGAGGATGAAAAGGGAAAGAACGGACATATTTATCAGAAGCGTGATGGATTCTGTCTGGAAACACAGGTGGAACCCAATGCAGTAAATGTGGAGCTTTTCCACTCACCAGTATTGGAAAAAGGAAAAAGATATTACTCTGAAACAGTTTATCGCTTTTCTGTAAAAGACTGATCATGAAATCTGGTCTTCTTCATATAATGGATATATGAGGAAGATCAGATTTTTTTTCAGGTATCAGTTGATTCTTGCAGGTACTTTGCTTGTGACGGCAACTTTGGATCAGGCGGCACTGGCCTGTTTGAAAGAAAAAGAAGAATACTTCAGATTAATGGAAGACAGCAGCAAAGAGAAAACGTCTGCCGGTAAAGAAGTGATGGCAGGAAATGCTGATACGTCAGCAGAAAATAAAAAGCCGGAACTAAAGGAATCCCATTATATGGACCGAAAGATACGAGTTCTTTTAATGACCACAGATTATCAGTCGTATTTTCATCCTTCTGTCACAGTGGTACGCAATGGAAAAGAGCATGTTTATACTCCGGAAACTTTCAAAGTTCCCGGAGAAAAAATAAAGGTTCCTGCACATAGGGACGGACTTCAGGTCAGCTCTGTTCAACGCCAGTGCGGAAATCCTGTATATCAGGGAAATTTGGAGATTGTAAAGAATTCGGAAGGACTGCTGCTTATTAATGAGGTGCCTCTGGAAACGTATCTGGAAGCGGTGGTTCCCAGTGAAATGCCGGCTTCTTATGAAAAAGAGGCTTTGAAAGCGCAGGCTGTCTGTGCCAGAACGTATGCCTGGAAGCAGATGCAGGAAGGTCGTTTGAAAGAACTGGGGGTGGATGTAGACGACAGTGTGAATTTTCAGGTATATCAGAATATTTCTCCTCAGAAGGCCTCTTCAGAGGCAGTAAATGAAACACGGGGAAAGATCTTATGCCAGAATGGGGAACCGATACAGGCATATTATTTTTCTACTTCGGCGGGAGCAACCAGTACAGATGAAATATGGGGAGCTCAGCAGCCGGCTCCATATCTGAAAAGTGTAATCTGCAAATTTGATTCAAAACAGCCCTGGAGTTACTGGGAGACAGTAATCCCGTGGGAGAATCTGGAAAAAAGAGCACAGGAGCTCACAGGCACAGAAGGGAAACTGCTTTCGGCAGCTGTTACAGAAAAAAGTGAAAGCGGTGCAGTGACAGGGCTTCAGGTTGTTACAGAAGAAAGTTCTTTTATGCTTGAAGAAGAATATGCGATCCGGCAGTTTCTTTCTCCTGCAGGATGTATGATCACAGAAGGGGACGGGACGAAAATACAGGGAAGCACGCTCCTTCCAAGTGCTTATATTACACTGGATACAGAGCCGGGAAACTATGTGCGGATCTCAGGAGGCGGATATGGGCATGGTGTGGGCATGAGCCAGAATGGTGCAAATGAGATGGCAAAGGAAGGATATTCTTTTGAAGAGATACTGAATTATTTTTTTTACAACATAGAAATAACGGACTGCTCTTTGCAGGAAAAAGGGCAATGCTTGTCACAGTAATGTTTTCATGATATGATAATGTTATATATACAGTTTAAGATATGAGAAATCGTGCATAAAAATGCCAAAGTCTGGATAACAGGAGAAGTAATTATGGGAAAGAAAAAAGAGAAGGGGGCGTTTCATCTGGCCTTGGGCTTCATGGAGCGTATGAGGATGGACCATATCAGTGCATATGCGGCGCAGACGGCATATTTTCTGATCATGTCTTTTATCCCCTTTGTTTTGTTTCTGACTGCTATCGTTCAATATACACCTCTTACTTACAGAGAAGTACGTCAGGCGATCGTTGGAGTAGTACCTGAAAATTTACAGGGATTTGTGCTGAATATCGTGGCAGAGGTTTTTTCAAAAAGCGCAGCAGTGCTTCCGATTTCTGCTCTTATGGCTCTATGGTCCTCGGGAAAGGGAATGCAGGCTTTGATCAATGGGCTGAATACTATTTATCATGTGAGAGAAACCAGAAACTGGCTTATAAACAGAATTTATTCCATGTTTTATATGCTGCTGTTTGTTCTGGCGCTGATCGCCAGCCTTCTGCTTCTGGTTATGGGAAGCAGGATACATATGCTGATTTCAGATTACATTCCTTTTCTGGGAAATATTATTGGCAGGATCCTGAATGCGAAGACTTTTTTGGTTTTTGTGATGCAGTTTCTGGTATTCCTGGTATTGTACCGGTATCTGCCGAACAGAAAGGCTTCTCTGAAAAGTCAGGTGCCGGGAGCTTTTTTTACAGCGGCTGCCTGGTCCGCCTTTTCTTATTTGTTTTCACTGTATTTTACCTTTTTTCCGGATTTCAGTATCATGTACGGAAGCCTTTCTACTTTGATCCTTGTGATGGTGTGGCTTTATTTCTGCATGAACCTGCTTCTTTATGGAGCCGAGGTAAATGCATACTTTGAAAAACAGTTCCGTCAGGCAAAAATGTCTTTCGGGCAGCTGATTTCCAGAAAAGAACAGGAGTGGAAGCAGAACTTTCAAAAAAGAAAAGAAGAGAAAAAAGAAAAAATAAATGAAAAATCTTGACAGGGAAAATTTCCTGTGGCATAGTAAATAAAGATAAAAAGCAATGAAGGCGTATCAGGGAACTGTTTCCTTTCAGAGAGAAGAAGTCACCGGCTGTAAGCTTCTTTAAGTTCAGACAATTCCTCAAATTCCCGCCGGAGCTGCATTTCTGAACACATAAAGTCAGTAGGAAATGACGTTGCTGCGCGTTAAGCAGAATCGAGTGCCTGTATTTTTATACAGGAATCAGGGTGGTACCGCGGATATCCCGTCCCTCTTTTTGGGGGAATGGATATCCTTTTTTTATGAAATTTTCAGCAAAGGAGATTATGATCATGGATATGAAGGAAAGACTTCAGGAACTGGCCGAGGCAGCCAGAAAGCGGATTGAAGAATCTGACGTGCCGGAGAAGCTTAATGAAGTAAAGGTAGCGTACCTTGGAAAAAAAGGTGAACTTACTGCTATTTTAAAAAGTATGAAAGATGTTGCTCCGGAGGATCGTCCGAAGGTTGGACAGCTGGTAAATGAGACAAGAGCAAAGATTGAAGAGCTTCTTGAAACGTCCAGAAAGAAACTGGAGGAAGCAGCCCGTGAGGAACAGATGAAAGCAGAAGTTATTGACGTAACACTTCCTGCTAAAAAAGCAAAGATCGGACATCGTCATCCAAATACGATCGCTCTTGAAGAAGTGGAACGTATTTTTATTGGAATGGGATATGAAGTGGTAGAAGGTCCCGAGGTGGAATACGCTGATTACAACTTTACAAAATTAAATATTCCGGAGGATCATCCGGCACGAGATGAGCAGGATACCTTTTTTATCAATAATTCTATTCTGCTTCGTTCCCAGACATCTCCGGTACAGGCCCGCACGATGGAAGAAGGCAGGCTGCCTATCCGTATGATCGCACCGGGAAGAGTATTCCGTTCTGATGAGGTGGATGCAACTCATTCCCCATCTTTCCATCAGATTGAAGGCCTGGTCATTGATAAGAACATCACTTTTGCAGATCTGAAGGGAACTCTTCAGGAATTTGCAAGAGAACTGTTTGGACCGGAAACAAAAACAAAATTCCGTCCTCATCATTTTCCGTTTACAGAGCCAAGTGCAGAGGTTGATGTGTCCTGCTTCAAGTGCGGCGGAAAAGGTTGCCGTTTCTGTAAAGGTTCGGGATGGATCGAGATCCTTGGCTGCGGAACGGTACATCCAAATGTACTTCGCATGTGCGGTATTGACCCGGAGGAATACACAGGCTTTGCGTTCGGTGTAGGACTTGAAAGAATTGCACTTTTGAAGTACGAGATCGACGATATGAGACTTCTTTATGAAAACGATATTCGCTTCCTGAAACAATTCTAGTAAGGATAAATAACCGGAAGGATATTTATCTTTACGGTTTCCTCGATTATATATCGAGGAATCTCATTGATTTTTTGATACAGCAGAAAGGAAGCACTATTTTAAACAACAAGCAGAAAGGTGGATATAAACATGAATACATCAATGTCCTGGATTAAAATGTACGTGCCGGATCTGGATGTAACAGCTCAGGAATATACAGATGCCATGACCCTGTCAGGAACTAAGGTTGAGGGATATGAGGAGCTGGATGCAGACCTGGAAAAAATCGTTATTGGACAGATTGAAAAAATAGAGAGACATCCTGATGCAGATAAGCTGATCATCTGCCAGGTAAATGTGGGTACAGAAACTGTACAGATCGTAACAGGTGCGCCAAATGTAAAAGAAGGCGATAAGATCCCGGTAGTACTGGACGGAGGCCGTGTAGCCGGAGGTCATGACGGAAAGAAGACACCAGGCGGTGTGAAGATCAAAAAAGGAAAACTTCGCGGTGTGGAATCTTTTGGTATGATGTGTTCCATCGAGGAACTGGGAAGTACCAGAGAAATGTATCCGGAGGCTCCGGAATACGGAATTTATATCTTTCCGGAAGACGCTGTTGTAGGCGAAAGCGCTGTTAAGGCTCTGGGACTGGAGGATGTGGTGTTTGAGTATGAGATCACATCTAACCGTGTAGACTGTTACGGTGTTCTGGGAATCGCCAGAGAAGCAGCAGCTACCTTCCATAAAAAATTCTGTCCTCCGGTAGTTAAGGAAACAGGTAATGAAGAAAATGCTTCTGATTATATCAAAGTTACAGTAGAGGATCCGGATCTTTGCCCGCGTTATACAGCAAGAGTGGTAAAGAATGTAAAGATCGGACCGTCTCCGAAATGGATGCAGAGATGTCTGGCGGCAAACGGTATCCGTCCTATCAACAACCTGGTAGACATTACCAATTACGTTATGGAAGAATACGGACAGCCTATGCATGCCTATGATCTGGATCTGATCGAAGGAAATGAGATCATTGTGCGCCGTGCATCAGAAGGTGAAAAATTTGTGACTCTTGACGGTCAGGAACGTACTATGGATGAAAACGTACTGATGATCTGCGATGGAAAGAAGCCGGTTGGAATTGCAGGTATCATGGGCGGAGAGAATTCCATGATTACAGATCAGGTAAAAACAGTTTTGTTTGAGGCAGCCTGCTTTGACGGAACAAATATCCGTCTTTCCTCCAAACGTATCGGACTTCGTACAGATGCATCCGGAAAGTTTGAAAAGGGACTGGATCCAAATAATGCACAGGCAGCCATTGACAGAGCATGCCAGTTGATGGAGGAACTTGGCGCCGGAGAAGTTGTCGGCGGTATTGTGGACGTATGCAATGAGGACAGAAAACCATCCAGAGTACCTTTTGAGCCGGAAAGAATCAATGCTCTTCTTGGAACAGATCTTACAAAAGAAGAGATGCTGGAATACCTGGGAAGAGTAGAGCTGACCTTAGATCCTGAAACAAATGAGATCGTGGCACCTACTTTCCGTCAGGATATCCATTGTATGGCTGATGTGGCAGAGGAAGTGGCAAGATTTTTTGGATATGATAAAATTCCGACAACTCTTCCTACAGGAGAAGCAACAACAGGAAGACTTCCGTTTAAACTTAGAATTGAGCAGATAGCAAGAGATATTGCAGAATACTGTGGTTTTTCTGAGGCTATGACATATTCCTTTGAAAGTCCTAAGGTTTTTGATAAACTCAGGATTGCAGAAGACAGTGATCTGAGAAAAGTGATCACGATCAGCAACCCTCTGGGTGAGGATTACAGTATCATGCGTACTACTACACTTCACGGAATGCTTACCTCACTTGCGACTAATTACAACAGAAGAAATAAAAATGTACGTCTTTATGAGATTGGAAAAGTTTATCTTCCAAAATCTCTGCCTCTTACAGAGCTTCCGGATGAGCGGGTACATTTCACACTGGGTATGTACGGCGCCGGAGACTTTTTCGACATGAAAGGTGTCTGTGAGGAATTTTTTGAAAAGGCAGGCATGAAGAAAAAAGTACACTATACTCCGGACAGCAATAAGACATATCTGCATCCGGGAAGACAGGCAAATATCATTTATGAAGGCAAGGTGGTAGGTTACCTGGGAGAAGTGCATCCGGTGGTTGCAGATAACTATGGTATTGGTGAAAAAACCTATATTGCAGTGATCGATATCCTGGATATTCTTGAATTTGCAGGCTTTGCTCATAAATTCAACGGAATTGCCAAATATCCGGCAGTTACCCGTGACCTGAGCATGGTGGTTCCGAAAAATGTTCTGGCCGGACAGATTGAAAATGTTCTGGAACAGAGGGGCGGCAAAATCCTGGAATCTTATGAGCTCTTTGACATTTATGAAGGAACACAGATTAAAGAGGGATATAAGTCCATGGCTTATTCTGTGGTATTCCGTGATCATGATAAGACGCTGGAAGAAGCAGAGATCACAGCTGCGATGAAGAAGATCCTTAACGGTCTTACTGACCTTGGAATCGAGCTGAGAAGCTGATGAAACTTTATATTTTAAGACATGGAAAGACGCAGTGGAATGCTCTTCGGAAGGTTCAGGGCGCCGCGGATATCCCTCTTGCAGAGGAGGGGATCTCTCTTGCCCGTAAAGTAGGAGAAACTTTGAAAGACGTACCCTTTGATCTGTGTTTTTCCAGTCCTCTGAAAAGAGCCAGACAGACAGCGGAGCTTGTTCTTGGACGGAAAGCGGACAAGATACCTGTGATCCTGGATAAAAGGATCCAGGAAATAGATTTTGGGGTGCTGGAAGGAACGCAGTTTAAAGATGAAAAAGGAAATATGATCAACAGGGAAATGGAAACGTTTTTTACAGATCCCAACCATTTTTCCAGGCCGGAAAATGGAGAAAATATTTCTGATGTCCTTGCCCGTACCAGAGAATTCTGGATGGAAAAAACTGCTGATCCGGAGCTTCAGGACAAAACTATACTGATCGCTTCTCATGGCTGTGCGGTCCGTGCTCTTCTCCAGAATGTATATCAGGATCCGGAGAATTTCTGGCATGGCTGCGTACCGCCCAACTGCAGTATCAGCGTGGTTGAGGTGAAAGAGGGGAAAGCAGTGCTTCTGGAAGATGATAAAGTATATGCATAAATACAGATCTGCTGGATAAAAATTGCCGTCAGAGGCTCTAAAAGAGCTTCTGGCGGTATTTTTTGTGCAGTGAAAGAAGAATCGAGAGGATGTCTCTGATAAATCCCGTGGCGTTATTGTGAACGAAGTGAACCGTAATCAAAACTGTGCCGTTAGCTTTAGATTACGGCTTGTATGTGCCTTTGTGATATGATATTATGGTAAAAAAAGTGAATTATGTGTTAATTCAGGGACTTATGCAGAAAAAGTCTTGAGATTATGACCAATGAGGAGGCGCAATATATGAGGAAAAAAATTGTAAATGTAATTTTATTTCTGGCAGTACTGGCGGCAGCTGTGGCAATGACAGTGTATATCGGCAAGGGAGCTCCCGGCGTCATGCTGTACAATTTTATCTTTCTTGCTGTGATGAGTGTGATTTACGTGGCAGGGTTGTTTGGCGGGATGTTTCGGATGGATAATCTGGGGCAGGCTTTCCAGGAGGCTGCTGCGGAAATAGGCAGTATTTTTCAGAAACCGGGTAAGATCGGAGTGGATAAGATCCAGACATTGAACGGTATCTTTCACCATAAATATCTTGATAAGGTAATGAATTCTTTTACAGACAGTATTGTTCAAAGTGAAGAAGGGATTGGAGATGTAGAGGATTATCTGAATGAGGAGGAAATGGATAATCATATACATAAACGTCTTTTGGAAATGGTTCCGGATATTTTTACCAGTCTTGGTATTCTTGGAACTTTTGTAGGTCTTGTATGGGGACTTAAGAATTTTGATCCGGCTAATTATGAAGTGATGACCAATTCGGTGTCTGCTCTGGTAGACGGCATCAAAGTTGCGTTTTTGACGTCTATTTATGGTATTGCACTTTCCATTGTCTATACTTATGGAATGAAAAGTGAATATTCTTTTATGGCAGAAGAACTTCAGGGATTTCTGGCCAGATTTCACAGTCATGTGATGCCCTCGGCGGAAAATGAATCCAGAAATCTTCTGGTATCCAGCCAGAAGATCCAGACAGCGGCCATGAATCAGATGGCACAGCAGTTTTCTGTACAGATGGCAGACAGCTTTGAAAAGGTGATCACGCCTACTTTTAAGAAAATGAATGATTCTCTTGATACACTTGTATCTTCCGTAACCCAGTGTCAGGAGGATGCCATACGTCAGATTCTGGATATGTTCTTAAAAGAGATGAATGACTCTTTTGGGGTACAGTTTTCCGATTTTGGAAAAACTCTTTCTCAGCTAAAGGATGCACAGGCAGATAATGTGAATTATACTACAAATCTTTACCAGGCAATGAGCCGCCAGCTCAGTGACTCTTATACTCAGCATGAGCAGGCGATGAAACGGATCATGGAGGATACAGGAGCTTCCCAGAAGGAATATATTGACATGGCAAAAAGGATCATCCAGGATAATCAGACGATCCAGAAGCAGCAGCAGGCAGACTATCATCATCTGGCAGATTATCTGAAGGAAGCAGAAACCTCATCAGCTAAATTCTGGGTAGCCTGCAACCAGACCATGCAGAAATATGTAGAAGCTGCAGCCCAGGGAATGGAAAAAATATCTGCAGCAGGAAAAGCCGGCGGAAGTGTGATGGAGGCCAATAAACGGGTTGTGGAAGAGTTTGATGAGAAAATGCAGGAGTTTGCAGAATATCAGAAAAAGTCTTACAGGACAATGGAACAGGTACGCAGACTTCTGGCAGACATTTCTGTTTCCAGAAACAACGGAGAGATTCATCTGAGTGCAGGGAAGACCGCAAGGGATGAGAATCTGGAGGAACTGAAGGAGATTCTGGCTGCTCAGGCGGAACAGCAGCAGGAACTGATGGAAGATATGGCAAAAAATATAAAAGAACTTTCAAAAGCGGCTCAGAAAGGAAAATTCGGTTTATTCAGATAAAAGGAGAGACAGATGCGCAGAAGAAAAAAATCAGAAAACGGAGGATTTAATGTCTGGAGATCATATTCCGATATGATGGCAGGCGTTCTGCTCCTGTTTGTACTGCTGATGTGTGTGACTTTGTTTCAGGCGCAGAAAAGCTATGACGAGAGTATTAAGGAGCGCGATGAAAAAATAGCGCTCCAGGAAGAATATACTCTGGAGATCCTTGCTCAGCAGAATGAACTGGATGAAAAGGAAGGCCAGCTGAAAGACCAGAATCAGCAGCTTAAGACTCAGGATGAGAAACTGAAGGATCAGGAAGAACTTCTTGCCCAGCTTGCGTCCAAGCTGAAGGATCAGGAGGCAACTTTGAATTCGCAGCAGGCAGCGCTGAATGAAAAAACTGCCCTTCTTAAGGATCAGCAGGCTCAGATCGATCAGATCATCGGAGTGAAGGCAGATGTTATTGAGGCGTTAAAAAAAGAATTTGCAAAAAATAATATCAATGTAGATATTGATACGCAGACAGGAGCCATGACTCTGGAATCCAGTGTTCTTTTTGCTTATGATGAGGCAGAACTGACAGAGGAAGGAAAGCAGGCGCTGGAACAGGTGCTTCCTATTTACTGTAAAGTGCTCCTTCAGGAAGATTATATGAAATACCTTGCAGAGATCATTATTGACGGATATACAGATACTGATGGAGACTACAGCTATAATCTTCAGCTGTCTCAGCAGCGTTCATTGGCCGTTGCCCAGTACCTTTTGGATATCCAGGGTAATTTTTTAAATTCTGATCAGAGTCAGGATCTGCAGGAATATTTGACTGTGAATGGGCATTCTATGGCAAATCCTGTTTTGGATGCCAATGGAAATGTGGATAAAGATGCGTCCAGACGTGTGGAAGTAAAGTTTCGTCTGAAAGATGAAGAGATGATCGAAGAACTGAACAAGGTGATGACAGAGGCGGACACAAAAACCGAAAAAGCAGACAATACAGAGGAAAAGACAGAGGAAAAATCACAGGAACAGCCGGTTTCCTAAAATATGGAATTACGTGTTCCCGGAACAATACCTGCAGATACGGCATAAAATAAAAATAACATGGTTTATGTACTGGGCACACAGGGAATACTCTGTGGAGACATATGTAAACATCAGGAAAGGTATCGCACATGAATGTATTTTTTGGACTGATGATTCCATTTATAGGAACAACACTGGGAGCTGCCTGCGTACTGTTTATGAAAAAAGAACTGAATCCACTGGTGCAGAAAGCGTTTCTGGGTTTTGCATCCGGGGTAATGGTGGCGGCTTCCGTGTGGTCGCTTCTTATTCCGGCTATGGATATGTGCGAAGATATGGGGAGATTTTCCTTTGTTCCGGCGGCAGCAGGACTGCTTCTAGGCGTAGGATTTCTTCTTATTATGGATAAGGCAGTACCCCATCTTCATCTTGGAAGTGAAGAATCCGAAGGCCCCAAGGTGGCTTTAAAAAAAACAACAATGCTTGTCCTTGCAGTAACGCTTCACAACATTCCGGAGGGGCTGTCTGCAGGAGCGGTTTTTGCAGGGGTGCTGGCCGGAAATAACACAGTGACAATGGCAGGAGCCTTTGCTCTGGCCATTGGTATTGCTATCCAGAATTTCCCTGAGGGAGCCATTATTTCCATGCCCTTGCGGGGAGCCGGATGTTCAAGAACCAGATCTTTTATTTACGGTGCGGCTTCCGGTATTGTAGAGCCGCTGGCCGGAGGTGTTACTCTTCTCCTGGCTTCTTATATACAGCCTCTTTTGCCGTATTTCCTTGCTTTTGCGGCAGGAGCCATGATATACGTTGTAGTGGAAGAACTGATTCCGGAAGCCAGTGAAGGGGAGCACAGTAATGTGGGAACGGTAACTTTTGCATTGGGATTTGTTTTGATGATGATCCTGGATGTAGCGCTGGGATGATCGTGACACACCCGGGTTTTCTATTTTTTTCAAAAACTTCTTGCAATGGGGTTTATTCTATAGTATAATCAAATCTGTTGTAAAAAAGATGGTCCTCTGTTACAGAAATCATGTATTAAGAACATCCAGAAGAATAGGAGAGAAAAAAATGAACGACATTATCAGAAACATCGAAGCTGCTCAGTTAAAAGCAGAAGTACCGGAATTCCGTGTAGGTGATACTGTAAGAGTACACGCAATGATCAAAGAGGGAAACCGTGAAAGAATCCAGATCTTTGAGGGAACTGTTCTCAAGAGACAGGGCGGAAGCACAAGAGAGACTTTCACAGTTAGAAAGAGCTCTAATGGAGTAGGCGTTGAAAAAACATGGCCGCTGCACTCCCCACACGTAGTAAAAGTAGAAGTAATTCGTTACGGTAAAGTACGTCGTGCGAAACTGAACTACCTGAGAGATCGTGTAGGTAAAGCTGCTAAGGTTAAAGAGCGCGTTAGATAATGACAATTTAAGAAATGATAAAAGCAGGGACAATAACGACAGCTATTGTCCCTCTTTTTGCAAAAATATGTATTTGATCGGAAATTCTGAAAACTTATAAGCTTGTGTATGGGGAATTCATATGGATATCAGAAATTTGAAAAACTGGAAGGAACATCCAAAAATATTGGAGCTGAAGGTGAAGCTGGAAAATGAAAAGCTGAGAAGCTCTATGCGCCGGGTATTTGAGATTGCTGTAACATTCGTATTTGCAGTACTTACAGCGATCCTTATGTTTCAGACTGTTACGATGCAGGAAAGCTCGATGGAGCCAACGATTGAGGTGGGAGACAGGTTCTTTATGAACCGTCTGATCTATAAATTTACTTCTCCGAAAAGAGGGGACATGATTGTTTTTCGAACAAATGCCAGTGATGACGCTGCGCTGCACATACGCCGCGTGATCGGTCTTCCGGGAGAAACTGTCCGGATTCGAAATGGAGTTATTTACATTGACGGAGAGGTATATGATGAAGCGGCTGATTATCCGGAGATCATAAATCCAGGTTTGGCTGAGAATGGCGTGAGCTTAAAATCCGGAGAATATTTTGTTTTGGGAGACAATAGAAACAACAGTGAAGACAGCAGATACGCAGATATCGGTACGGTAAAAAAACGTTATATTGTTGGAAAGCTTTGGTTTACCTGTTCTCCCAGAGAAAAATTAGGAATTTTGAAAGGTTAGGTATATATGAACGTACAATGGTATCCTGGTCATATGACTAAGGCAAAAAGACAGATGCAGGAAGATCTTAAACTGATCGATCTGATCATTGAACTGGTTGATGCAAGGGTTCCTATGTCCAGCAGGAACCCGGATATTGATAAACTTGGACAAAATAAATCAAGATTAATCCTTCTGAATAAAGCAGATCTGGCAGACGAGAGACAGAATGAAGCCTGGAAAGAATTTTTTCAGACGAAGGGATTTCATGTAGTGAAAGTGGATTCCAGAAACGGATCCGGAATGAAGGCGATCCAGAATGTGATACAGGAGGCATGCAGAGAAAAAATTGAGAGAGACCGAAGAAGAGGAATCAAAAACAGGCCAATACGTGCTATGGTTGCCGGTATCCCGAATGTAGGAAAATCTACCTTTATTAATACTTTTGCCGGAAAAGCCTGTGCTAAAACCGGGAATCGTCCAGGTGTAACAAAGGGAAAACAGTGGATACGTCTGAACAAAAATGTAGAACTTCTTGATACGCCAGGGATTCTCTGGCCAAAATTTGAAGATCAGGAGGTTGGAATCCGCCTTGCTTATGTGGGTTCTATTAAAGATGATATCCTGAATATGGAAGAACTTGCTCTTTCTCTTATAGGTTATCTGAAGGAGCATTATCCGGGAGTTCTTCAGAAGCGTTATGAAACAGACGAGACAGGAGAGCTGCTTGAGATTCTTCAGGGGATTGCAAGAGCAAGGGGCTGTCTGAAAAAGGGAGAAGAGCTGGATTATGCAAAGGCATCAGGTCTTTTCTTTGATGATTTCAGAGGCGGAAAACTTGGCCGTATTACTCTGGAATGGGCTCCAAAGGAGTGAACCCATGAAGAAAATATCAGAAATTAAAGCAGAGTTTGAATCTCTTTCCTTGGAGGAGCAGAAAAGGCTTTGGGAATTGTACCAGGAAGACACCAGGGCGGGGGTTCAGAAGCTGATCGAAAAAAGCAGGAAAACAGCAGAAGCTGTTCAGAAAGAAAGACTCCGTATGGAACAGATGATGGAGTATGAACATAAATATGAGCATCTGGGTTATCTTTGCGGGATTGACGAGGTAGGAAGAGGACCGTTGGCCGGACCGGTGGTAGCCTGTGCTGTGATCCTTCCAAAGGATCATGAGATTCTGTATCTGAATGATTCCAAAAAGCTGTCTGCAAAAAAACGTGAGGAGCTTTATGGAGTGATCCTGAAAGAAGCTGTCAGTGTAGGGATAGGAATGTCATCTCCAGCGCGTATTGATGAAATTAATATCCTTCAGGCAACGTATGAGGCAATGCGCCAGGCTGTATCTAAACTTGCTGTGCGCCCGCAGCTTCTCTTAAATGATGCAGTAACGATTCCTCAGATAGAAATTCCTCAGGTTCCTATTATCAAAGGAGATGCCAAAAGCGCTTCTATTGCAGCAGCCAGTATAGTGGCGAAGGTTACCCGTGACAGACTTATGGTAGAGTACGACAAGGCGATGCCCGGATATGGATTTGCTTCCAATAAGGGATACGGATCTTCAGAACATATTGAAGCTCTGAAAAAATATGGACCATCGCCAATTCACAGGGCAAGCTTTATTACACATTTTGTATAAAAGGATAAATGCCGGGAAAAATTGAAAAATACATAAGATACCTACACAAACAGGAAAAGAGCGAGAAATATCAATAAACGTAAGGTGGGCGGCTATTACGAACAGAAAGCAGCGGCTTTTTTGGAAAAACAGGGATTATTTATCATAGAAAGAAATTTTCGCTGCAAATTTGGTGAAATTGATCTGATTGCGGGAGATGGAAAATATCTGGTTTTTGTGGAAGTAAAATACAGAAATTCAGGAGAGTGCGGATGGGCTTCGGCGGCAGTTGACTGGCGGAAACAAAGGACAGTCAGCGCTGTTGCAGAATTTTATCTTCTAAAACATGGATATGGACTGGATATTCCCTGCAGATTTGATGTAGTTGCTATTGATGGTGAACATATACAATGGATACAGAACGCTTTTGATTACCGCCGATGAAAAGGAGGAGCCTTATGAAGATCATATGGAAACAGGAAAATAAGCCTCATATGAAGGTTTGTGAAAAAGAAGGAGTTACTTTTCTTACTTATCCGGAATTTGATAAACTGCCGGGATTTGTCCATGGCTTCAGCACACGTCTGGGTGGCTGCAGTGAGGGAATTTATGCATCTATGAATCTGAGCTTTTCCAGAGGAGATAAAGAGGAAGCGGTAAAGGAAAATTACAGGAGAATTTCTGCAGCTCTGGGATTTTTGCCGGAAGATATTGTTACTTCTGATCAGACTCATACTGCAAATGTTCGAGTTGTGACGGAGAAGGATAGAGTAAACGGGATTACGAAACCCCGTCCATATACAGATGTGGATGGGATGGTGACCAATGTTCCGGGGCTGGTGCTGGCGACTTTTTATGCAGACTGCGTTCCTCTCTACCTGGTGGATCCGGTGCATAAGGCGGTTGGGCTTTCTCACTCGGGATGGAGAGGTACGGCTGCAGGGATCGGAGAGGTGACAGTGGAAGCGCTCCGAAAAAATTATGGCTCGGATCCAGCGGATATATATGCGGCAGTGGGGCCGTCTATCTGTCAGGAGTGCTATGAGGTCAGTGAAGATGTGATCGTGGAGTTTCAGAAGGCGTTTTCTCCGGAGTTATGGCCGGAACTGTTTTATAAAAAACAAAATGGAAAATATCAGCTGAACCTATGGGAAGCTAATCGGCAGATATTTTTACGGGCAGGAATCCTTCCGGAGCATATATCCATGCCGGGAATATGTACCTGCTGCAATCCCGACTTTTTGTTTTCTCACAGGGCATCAAAGGGAAAAAGAGGAAATCTGGGAGCTTTTCTTGGTATCAGAAAGTGAAAAAATGGCTGTGGTTTTCAGACCACAGCCATTATGTTTATTTAGATTTGTTTACTTTTTCCATGAGATCCATGATCTTTTCGTTGCTGGAACGAACCTTCTCTACAGAAACGTCATGATTAATGATGTCGATGATACTTGCAAGATATTTGCTCATGTTTGCTTCGATATAATATGGTTTGGTAAGAAGTTCAGGAATACGGTAATTCAGGTTGGTAGTGATAACTTTGTCAATCCAGCCTTTTTCATAATATTCATCAAATTTATCAAGACCATCTGTAAACAGACCGTAGGTGGTGCAGATGAATACACGTCTTGCATGGCGCTCTTTGATCTGTTTGGCAACATCCAGCATACTTTCTCCGGAAGAGATCATATCGTCAATGATAACGACATCTTTGCCCTCTACAGAGTCCCCAAGGAATTCGTGGGCTACGATAGGGTTCTTTCCGTTTACGATAGTAGAATAGTCTCTTCTCTTGTAGAACATGCCCATGTCTACTCCAAGGATATTGGAGAAATAAACGGCTCTTGACATTGCGCCTTCATCCGGGCTGATGATCATGAGATGGTCGTTATCCATTTTGAAATCAGGCACATTTTTAACCAGTGCTTTCAGGAACTGGTATGTAGGGAAGAAGTTATCAAAGCCATTCAGCGGGATGGAGTTCTGAACACGAGGATCATGAGCATCGAAAGTAATGAAGTTTGCAACTCCCATGTCGCTTAATTCTTTCAGAGCCAGAGCACAGTCAAGAGATTCTCTTTTGGAACGGCGGTGCTGGCGTCCTTCGTAAAGGAACGGCATGATTACATTGATTCTGTGAGCCTTGCCTGTTGCGGCAGAAATGATTCGCTTCAGATCCTGGTAATGATTATCCGGAGACATATGGTTCTCATGTCCGCATACCGTATAAGTTTCAGTATAATTTGTTACATCTACCATAATAAAGAGGTCTGTACCGCGGACAGATTCCTTGATGTAGCCTTTTCCCTCTCCGGTGCCGAAACGGACACATTCGCATTCTACAAGAAATGACGGTTCACAATATCCCTGAGGGATGCTGTCAGAATTTTTTTTGGCAACCAGCTCTTTACGGAATTTTACAAGCTTTTTATCAACCTCCCTGGCAAGCTCCTGGCAGCCAGAAAGGGCTGCAATACGGATGGGTGCAACAGGAAGTGACTTTTCAAGTAACTCTATATTCGGCATAATTTTCCTCCTGAGTTTAAATAATAAAATATTGAGTACTACTA
>NZ_CABVDF010000028.1:0-20149 GCF_902497045.1 uncultured Blautia sp.
ATATTATCTAGTTAGATATAAAATGCTTAAGGAGGTGAATGATTTTTGGGAAGAACTGAGATGAAGATATTGATCGGACTTCACAGAAATGTAAACGCCTTGGATAAAAAGACATCCAAGATAGCAGCGGAGTACAATTTAACCTTTAGCCAGTTTATGGTTTTAGAGGCTCTCTACAGCAAGGGAGATATGAGTGTAGGAGAGGTAAGGGAAAGAATCTTAAGCAGTGTAGGAACGATACCTCTTATAGTGAACAATTTAGTAAAAATGAACTATGTCGAAAGAATGTGTAACGAGAAAGACAGACGCGTGTGCATACTGCATCTGACGCAAGAAGGATATGATGTAATTAGTAAAATCGTACCTCGAAATGAAGCGATGATAGCAGAAAGCATGGAAGTTTTAGATCAGGAAGAAAAGGAAAAACTGCTGTATCTTTTGAAGAAAATAGGAGGAAAATTATAATGAAAAGAAAAGTGAAGACTAAAGTCAAAGGATTCAGAACAACAGATGGCGCAGGCGTAAAATTAGTAAGAGTTTTGGGGAATCTGACAACAAAAGAGTTTGATCCTATTTTAATGCTTGATTCTTTTGATAGCATTAATCCCGACGATTATACAGCAGGATTTCCAATGCATCCGCATAGAGGGATCGAAACGATCAGTTATGTATCGAGAGGTAAGATGGTTCATAGAGACAGTCTTGGGAATGAAGCGGGTATTTCAGACGGAGAAGTTCAGTGGATGAATTCGGGTTCCGGAATTATGCATGAGGAGATGGTTCCGGCGGCAGAAAGGCTTTTAGGAGTACAGTTGTGGCTGAATTTACCGGCAAAAGATAAAATGAGTAAGCCAAGTTACAATAGTATTAAAAACGAAGATATAAAGGAGATTGAAATAGAAGGAGGAAAGATAAGACTTTTAGCCGGAAAATATGGGGAACATGAAGGCTATAAAGGCGATTATCTCTCTATGGATTATTACGATATCCATCTAAATGCTGATGCAGAAGTTACACTTACGATGGAAGAGGATGATTCGGTAATGGTCTTTACACTTTTAGGAGACGTTTATATTGACGGCGAGCACATAGAGGAAAAAACAGCCGTCAAATTAACGGAAGGAGACAGTCTTACAATTAAGAACGGGAATGAGAAGGCTCAAGTTTTATATATGAATTCAAGGGCGTTGAATGAACCGGTTGCATGGGCCGGTCCGATTGTAATGAATACGCAGGAAGAGCTTCAAAAGGCGTTTTTAGAACTTAGAAGCAATACATTCATCAAAGAAACAGCAGAGTATTAATACGAACTACAAGGAAAAGTATAATGAGCAGAGGGAGAATGGAAGCCTTTAGTGATGGCGTATTAGCGATCGTTATAACAATCATGGTGCTAAAGCTTAATGCACCGAAAGATTTAACTTTGGATGCGGTAAAAGAGGTTTTCCCGACATTTTTAGCATATATTCTAAGTTTTATTTATGTGGGGATATATTGGGCAAACCATCATCATTTAATTAATATGACAGATTCAGTATCAGGTAGATTGTTATGGAAAAATTTACATTGGATCTTTTGGATGTCATTGATCCCGATGGCAACGGAATGGATGGGACTAAATCCGTATAAAAGTTTACCGGCTTTATTTTATGGAATCATACTCTTTATGTGTGCTGTCTCTTACAATATAGTCCAGGCTGAAGTTATAAAGATTAATGGAAAGGACTCTCAAATTTTCCGAAATATCGGAAATGATTTAAAAGGAAAGCTTTCTATTATCGCATATGCCGCCGCTATTATTTTTGCTTTTTATTTTCCGGTCATTTCGTATTTGATATATATTGCGATCGCTTTGACTTGGATCGTACCGGACAGCAGGCTGGAAAAAGCATGATGAAAAAGGCGCAAACGTAAATGAAAAAATGTATTGTATAAGCAGGAGGTAATCGACAGTGATAAAAATTATATATGAACAAAAAGAAAACAGAGCGGCCGCATACGATGATGAAAAATTCATTGGAGAAAGCACATATGCTAAGTCGGATAAAGTATGGATCATAGACCACACTTTTGTGGAAAAAAGTTATGGCGGACAGGGAATCGCAGGCAGATTAGTTGCTAAACTGGTTGAAGAAGCGAGAAAAAACGATATAAAAATTATTCCTTTATGTTCTTTCGCAAAAAGGGAATTTAAGTTAAAGAAAGAATATTTAGACGTACTGTTAAAGGAGGAGGCAGTTATGGGCATCATAAAATCATTAGAAAACAGAAGAACATATTATAACATTGATAAGAATCTGCCGGTTTTGGAAAAAGAGATTGAAGAAAAGATAAAGGAAGTTACAGAATTAGTGCCGGATGCATTCAATATGAAAAGTGCAAGAATCGTGCTTGCATTTGGTGAAAAACACGATCGGCTGTGGGATGAAATTTACAATGTTTTTGAGGGAAAAGTACCTCGGGAAAAAATAGATTCGTTTAAAGCCGGAGCCGGAACAGTGCTGTTTTTATATGACGAGGCAACTGTTAAGAAAATGCAGGAACAGTTCAGTACATATGCGGATAATTTTCCTGTTTGGGCAAATCAGGCAAACGGGATGCTGCAGCTTGCTGTTTGGTCTATGCTAAGAGAGTTGAATGTCGGCGCTTCGCTGCAGCATTATAATCCGGTAATAGATGCACGGGTGAAGGAAATTTTTGATATACCGGAAAACTTTAAACTGGTAGCTCAGATGCCGTTTGGAGGCATAGTCAGCGAACCCGATAAAAAAGAAAAAGAAGATATAGATAAAAGAGT
This sequence comes from uncultured Blautia sp., assembly GCF_902497045.1. Classification (NCBI taxonomy): domain Bacteria; kingdom Bacillati; phylum Bacillota; class Clostridia; order Lachnospirales; family Lachnospiraceae; genus Blautia; species uncultured Blautia sp. Next base: position 2,798 of record NZ_CABVDF010000028.1, read on the forward strand.
AACCGTGTTAAGATAGCGGCTCATCAGAATAGAATCAAATAAAAACATAAAATCCCCCTTTTCGGATCATCCGGAGAGGGGGATTTTTGCACCGTCATAAACGAGGAAAACAGTTCGGAGAACCGAAGGAGAAAAGGAATAAAAGAGGGGAAAATAATCGTCAGAAAAAAGGGTGAAAATATGCGGAATATGGTTGACAATTATATTCCTAAATGTTAGCCTGTCTGTATAATATCGGTCTGTAAAACAGAAGCGGAAGAGCGTAGAGAAAAGGGAAAAAGAAAAATGAAAAATGAATATGGATTATGGAAAAAGGACTGAAAAAAGCGGGTTGGAGCGCTAGCACTCTGTGCAGGAATGATAATAACGGGAACGTCTGTCGCCGGAGCACAGGAGCATCCGCAGTTTACGGCGGATCAAACGGAGATACGATTGGCAAAGGAGGAGCTGCAAACGGTGCAGCTTTCTATCGAGGAATATTTGAAGGAGTGCTGGAAGAACAAACAAGAGGTGATTGATGTAAGCGCGTATAAACTGAATGAAGAAGAACTGAATAAGGTCATCTTCGGGATACATTATGAAAATCCGGAGTATTATTGGGTGTTGCGCAACACTGCTATTAATAAAGACGAGGAAACAGGCTTCGTAAAAACGTATTATCAATATTACGAGGGAACGACGGGAAAACCTCTTGACAGGAGCGAAGAACTGGAACGGGAATGGGAAGTTGTAAAGGAAAAAACGAAATATTGTAAAACGGATATAGAAAAAGCGCTGGTAGTACATGAGCACTTGTGCGATACAATCGTGTATTCTTCCAGACTGCAGGCGGCGGCTCATGACATTGAAGGCGCAATTTTTGAGAAAGAAGCTGTGTGCGAGGGATATGCGCTTGCGTATAAATATTATATGAATCGTTTGGAAATTCCGTGCAAGATCGTAAGCGGAACGTCAAATGGTCAGTCTCATGCGTGGAATCAGATTCAGCTTAACGGGAATTGGTACATGGTAGATCCGACATGGGATGATGTGGCGAACAGTCATGACGTAAAGCATCAGTATTTTTTGTGCAGTGAGAATAAGTTTCCGAATCATGTATGGAACAAGGAAAGCGAACTGTATGAAACTTGCAGCGATACGACGTATGACAATTTAGACTGGAAAAATGATCTTCAGGGAATGTACGCTTATCAGGGCGGACTGTACCGCTCTAAATCGTTGATCGTCGGCGGAAAAGAAGTGAGCGGTATATGGCGGATCGATGCGGAAAATATAGAGAAAGAAGCGGAATTAGTGCTTCCGATCACAGATCAGTGGCAGCTGAACTCTGTCAATGTAGTAAGAGGATATTCACAACTTTCTTATTATGACGGAATGCTTTACTACAATACGCCGCGGGCTGTATGGAGATGGAATTTCGATCCTGAATCAGAACCTGAGAAAGTATTTGAACTGGATCAGAGTATTCCGGGCGAAATATGGGATGCAGAGGCTGCAAACGGGAAGATTTATTACGAGACAGGCGTTTATGAAAAAGGAGAGAGACAGAAGGGGCAATATGTGTTTGACGAAGATTACCGGAAAGCAAAGCATCCGATCGCAGTAACCAAACCGGTTATGACAGTTGTAATGGGCGGTGAAAATGTGTTCCTGCAGTCGGCGGCTCCGGGGAACGTAACATATACGTCGAAGAATCCTGAGATCTGCGACGTTCAAGTTGTGTGGAAAGACGAGTCCTGTCAGCTGATTCCTAAAAAAGCCGGGGAGACGATCGTAACGGTTCATGCAGATCCGACGGATCATTATGCGGAAGGTGCGGTAGATGTAAAAGTGATCGTTAAAGAGCGGGATGATATTGAAGAAAAGATCACTCTTCAATATGAAGCCGGAGACGGAGGAAGTATAGCAGCAGTTGATGCGGCAACAGGGAAAATACTTGAAAACGGAGCAAAGATCAAACCGAATGCAGAAGTTCAGTTTACGGCGTCTCCAAATTCCGGTTATTCTGTGAAAAACTGGGTTGTAAACGGAGAAGTATATAAGGAAAACGGCATCGTTTATACAGGCATGGAATTAAAGCGCGCGATCACCGCTTCATCTGACAGCGTGAAAGTTGAATTTGTAAAAGATGAGCCGGCATTTGTGAAGGGCGATGTAAATTTAAGTGGGAAGGTCGAGATCGGCGATGTTCGTGAAGCCTTGAGAAGTATATGCAAAAAGACAGAACTGACAGCGCTTCAGAAGCAGGCGGCGGATGTAAATGAAAACGGAAACGTTGATATAGAAGATTTAAGGAAGATCTTAAGATTTGTCTGCGGAAAGATCGATCAACTGAATATGGAAGAAAGCGGGGCGTCAAAATGAAGATATTAATCATCGGCGGAGTGGCTGCCGGAACAAAAACTGCTGCGAAATTGAAACGGGAAGACAGAAATATTGATGTGACTGTGATTACGAAAGATAAAGATATCTCTTATGCGGGATGTGGTCTGCCGTACTATGTGGGCGGACTGATCGAGGGCAGGGACGAGCTGATCGTGAATACTCCGCAGAAATATTCCGCGCTGACCGGGGTTGAAGTAAGAACGGGGAAAGAAGCGGTTGCACTCGACGCAGAAAAAAAGCAAGTGACGGTGCAGGATGTACAGACAGGCGAGAAAGAAGTCTGTTCCTACGATAGATTAGTAGTTGCAGTAGGAGCATCTCCCGCGATCCTTCCGATAGAAGGAAAAGAACTGGCAGGCGTATTTAAGATGAGAACGCCTGACGATGCAGAAGGAATCCGTACATATGCAGAACAAAACAATGTGAAAAAAGCGGTTGTGATCGGAGCTGGTTTCATCGGACTTGAGGCTGCGGAGAATTTACAGGCAAAAGGAATCCAGGTGACCGTCATTGATTTTGCGGATCAGATCCTGCCGAATATTTTTGATCCTGAGATGGCGCTCTATGCGAAAAGACATCTGATCCGGCAGGGAATCCGCGTGCTTACAGGAACGAAAGCGGAGCAGATATATGAAAGAGGTACACAGGGCCGTGTGGCGGGAATTAAGACGTCTGCCGGAAATCTGCCGTGTGAAATGATCATCATGGCTGCGGGAATCCGTCCGAATACGGAGTTTTTAAATGACAGCGGTATAGAGATGTTCAAAGGAACGATTCTTACAGACGATCAGATGAAAACGAATCTGGATGATGTATATGCGGCAGGAGACTGTGTGATGGTGAAGAACCGTCTGACGGGAAAACGTCAGTGGTCACCGATGGGATCTTCGGCGAATCTGGAAGGACGTACATTGGCACAGGTACTTGCCGGAGCGCAGAAGTCGTATCCGGGAGTTCTCGGCACAGGCGTTGTGAAGCTTCCGGGTCTGAATGCCGGAAGAACAGGACTGACAGAAGCGCAGGCAAAAGAAGCGGGCTACGATGTAGTTACGGCGCTTGTTCCGACGGATGATAAAGCGCATTATTATCCGGACGCTTCGTTTTTCATTACGAAACTGATTGCAGACCGGAGTACAAGAAAACTGCTTGGCGTTCAGGTGTTTGGTCCGGGCTCTGTTGATAAGATGGTTGATATCGCAGTGATGGGATTGAATATGGGCGCGGTTCTGGATGATTTTGAAAATGCGGATTTCGCATATGCACCGCCGTTCTCAACAGCAATCCATCCGTTTGTGCAGGCTGTTTATGTATTGATGAACAAACTGGACGGTACGATCGTCAGCATGACTCCTGCGGAGTATGCCGCAGGAAAAGCAGAAGGCTATACGGTTGTCGATGTTGCGCCGGAGCCGTCGATCAGAGGAGCGGTATATGTAAACTTAGGAGCTGTAAACGGCGAAATCAAAGGACTTGGAAAAGAGGAGAAACTGCTTCTTGTCTGTGCAAAGGGCAAAAGAGGATATTTTCTTCAAAACCGGTTGCGTCATTACGGCTATACGAATACAGTCGTTCTTGAAGGAGCAACATTTTTCAATGATGTAAAAGTGAAAAATAATATAGAAGAAGCTGTCTCTAAAGAAGACGAGACGAGAGTAAAAGCGCTTGGATTTTTAAAGGATAAAAGGACGCCGGATAAATTTAACGGACGTGTGATCACAAGAAACGGAAAGATTACAGCCGAAGAAGCGCACACGATTGCCGAGGCGGCGCAGTTATACGGAAGCGGAGAAGTGACAATGACCTCTCGTCTGACGATGGAGATTCAGGGCGTTCCTTATGACAATATAGAACCGCTGCGGGAATATCTGATGCAGGCAGGACTTGAGATGGGAGGAACCGGCTCAAAAGTCCGTCCGGTTGTATCGTGCAAGGGAACGACTTGTCAGTACGGGCTGATCGATACGTTTGCATTGTCCGAAGAAATTCATGAAAGATTTTTCCATGGATACAGCGATGTGAAGCTGCCGCATAAATTTAAGATCGCGGTAGGAGGATGTCCGAATAATTGTGTAAAACCGGATCTGAATGATCTTGGAATTATCGGTCAGAAAGTTCCGTGGGTCGATCTTGAAAAGTGCCGTGGCTGCCGGATTTGCCAGGTAGAAAAAAATTGTCCGATCCATGCGGCAAAAATGGTGGACGGAAAGATTGTGATCGACGAAAATGTATGTAATCACTGTGGAAGGTGCATCAGTAAATGTCCGTTTGGTGTGACTGAAGAATTTGTTTCGGGGTATCGCGTATATATAGGCGGACGCTGGGGCAAGAAAGTAGCGCGGGGAAGATACCTTGAAAAAGTGTTTACAGATAAAGAAGAAGTGCTTGATATTGTGGAAAAAGCAATTCTTTTGTTCCGGGAACAGGGGATCACGGGAGAGCGATTTGCGGATACGGTTGAAAGACTCGGATTTGAAAATGTTCAGGAACAGCTTTTGGGAGATGGACTGTTAGCCCGCAAAGATGAAAACATAAGAGCGCAGAAACATTTGAAAGGCGGAGCAACTTGTTAAGAATTTTATAAAACGATAGAGTGCAGCATAGCGACTCATAAGACAGATTGAAGGTAAAGGGGAAAAAGAAAAATGAACAAAAACTATGAGGCATGGAAAAGAGGTTGGAAAAAACGAGCGGGCGCACTGGCGCTTTGCGGCGGAATATTGATTGCGGGGACGTCCGTCGTAGGAGCACAGGAAAACCCGTAGCAGGCGGCAGTGCAGTCAGAAGTACAGCTTGCAGAAGCAAACTCTAAAGAGAAGCTGCTTCCGTTAGATCAATATCTGAAAGACTGCTGGGCAAAGAAGCAGACGGCGATTGATTTAACCGCGTACAAAATAACGCATGAAGAATTGAACAAGGTGATTTTCGGTATCCACTATGAGGAACCGGAATATTATTGGACGATCCGAAACGATATAACCGATACAGATCCGCAAACAGGACTTTTGAAAACTTATTATCCTTATTATTCCGGCGAGACAGGAAGTCCTTTTGACCGTACGGAAGAATTGGAACGGGAATGGGAAATGGTTGAAGAGATGACGGAAAACTGTACGACTGATCTGGAAAAAGCGCTTGTAGTGCATGATCATCTGGTTAGAACAATTCAGTACAGTGCGTCATTGGGCGCTTTTGTGGCCCATGATATTGAAGGTGCCATTTTTGAGAAAAAATGTGTGTGTGAAGGATATGCATTGGCGTATAAGTATTACATGAATCGCCTGAATATTCCGTGTAAAGTAGTGAGTGGAGTTTCAAAAGGCCAGCCTCATGCGTGGAATCAGATTAAAATTAATGGAAAATGGTATTTTGTAGACGCGACATGGGATGACGGAAGCTGTGTGTTGGAGGAAAAAAGCCACCCTGTAAAACATGAATATTTCCTGAAAAGTGAGACGGAATTTTCAGATCACACATGGAACAGAGAAGGCTATGAAATTTGTAACGATACAACTTATGACAACGTAGAGTGGAAATGGGTTTCCAGAAAAATGGCCGCATATAAAGGCGGTTTATATGTTGCCGGATCATTCCCCAGAGACGGAGTGATAAAGAGCGGAATATGGAGGTATGATTCGGAAGACCCGACTCAGAAGGGAGAACTGGTCGTTGAGATCGAGGATGAGTGGCCGGTGTCACAGTATAATAAAGGCAAGGGTTGTATGGAAATTGCATATTATGACGGGATGCTTTACTACAACACTCCGAAAGCTGTATGGAAATGGAACTTTGATAAGAATACAGAGCCGGAAAAAGTTTTTGAGTTAGAAGAAAATGTTTCGGGCAGTATCTGGTATTTGCATGTAGCGGACGGCAAAGTTTATTACGAGACGTCTCTTTACGAAAAGAATGAGAAAGAAAAGCGGGAGTATGTAATTGATGTAAACTATCAGAAAGTGAAACACCCGATCGCTGTGACAAGTCCGGTAATGACAGTTGAACTGGGAGGAAATGCAAAAGAGGTATTCCTGCAGGGGGCAGCTCCGGGAATCGTGACTTTTAAAGCGAACAACCCTGACATTTGTGACGTGGAAGAGGCGTACGCAGACAGATCGTGTAAGCTGATCCCGAAAAAGGCGGGTGAAGCGACTGTAACTGTGCATGCGACAGCTACAGATCACTATTTGGAAGGCTCGGTAGATGTAAAAATTATTGTCAAAGGTGATTCAAGCACAGAACAGAAGATCACGCTTCAGTATGAATCCGGTTCAAACGGTTCTTTAAGAGCGGTTAATGCGGCAACAGGAGAAAATTTATCAAATGGAGCGCAGATTCTTCCGAATACAGAAGTTCAATTTATGGCATCTCCGAACGAAGGTTATTCTGTGAAAAACTGGACGATTAACGGAGAAGTGTACAAAGAAAACGGTCAGGTTTATACTGGTACTACTATGAAATATGCGATTACAGCTTCATCAGGCATTGTAAAAGTCGAGTTTGTAAAAGATGAAGTTGAAGTTGTCAAAGGGGATGTAAACTTGAACGGAAAGGTTGAAATCGGCGATGTCCGTGAAGCCTTGAGAAGTATTTGTAAAAAGACACAACTGACAGAAACGCAGAAACAGGCGGGAGATATAAACAAAAACGGAACTGTTGATATCGAAGACTTGAGAACAATCCTGAGAGTTGTTTGCGGAAAAGTAGAAAGCCTGTAAGTGATGTAAATAGTAAATCGATAAGAAAAGCGGATGGTGATTGAGCTGTCCGCTTTTTGTAATGGGGAAGAGACGGATATTTGAATTTAAAGTACAAAAAAATCACCGTCCCCGCGGCTCTCAAGTCCGCAAAAACAGTGATTAGAATGCGCGATCAGGGGTTCGAACCCTGGACACCCTGATTAAGAGTCAGGTGCTCTACCAACTGAGCTAAAGACGCTTATTAAATTGTGTTTATTTTGTGTATTTCCTTAACGCAAGAATTATTATACGAAACCACAGATAAAAAGTCAAGCATTATTTTATAATTTTTTTAAATTTTTTCACCAAAAAATCACTTTTCGCTTTTATCCGCATTTTTTCTATCCAACGAATCCAGCATTTTTGCCAGTTCACCTGCATTCTTATGAATTTTTTTCAAATGTCCGTCCAGTTTGCGATGCTCATAACTGAACTGCATCAGGGCTGCCTGGATTCTGCCATGCTTTTTCAGCGCCGCCATAATGCCTCTCTCCTTCTAAACAATTTTGCTCAATTGATAAAAAGAGGACAGTAGTCTCTGTCCTCTGAAGTGTTTCTTCTATATTATATGTATATCTGATACAGACTGTTACCCATTACTTCTGGCGGATCACCAGCTTGCAGATAGGATTTCCCATAGAGGAAAATTTCTCCTCATATTCAGTCATCACATTTCCTTCCATCATATCCTCCTGATGATGAAGGTCAAATGTATGTGCCAGCAGCTCCCAGCTGCTTTCCTGTACCTCTTCCAGTGAAAAGTCGAACAGATCCCTGTTATCTGTTTTAAACTCTACCAGTCCTTCCGGAACCAGAATTTTTTCATAGCGGGCAAGAAATTCCCTTGAAGTAAGCCTTCTTTTGGCATGACGGGCCTTTGGCCATGGATCGGAAAAATTCAGATAGATCTTCTGAACCTCTCCCTTTTCAAAAATGTCCGGCAATTCTCTGGCATCCACTCTCATAAATAAGAGATTATCAAATCCCTCTCCTGCCTCCTCCAGTTCCTCTCTTTTTTGAAGCGCTCGAAGAAGAACGCTGTCGTACATTTCAATTCCTACATAATTTACATCCGGATGAAGTCTTGCCATATCCATAAGGAAACGTCCCTTTCCCATTCCCACTTCTATATGAAGCGGCTGCTTCTTTGAAAAACACTCCGTCCATTTCCCCTTATGTGTTTTCGGGTCCTGTACTACATAAGCACTTTCCTGGATTGCATCCTTTGCTCCGGGTATATTCCGCAATCTCATATCTGATCTGTCCTCCTGTAAACTTAAACGTAACCCTATCATACATGTTTTTTTTCCTTACATCAAGGAAAATTTCCCCTGTATATCTTCTATAAAAACGAAATTTTATGACATATTAACAAGAAAAAGGAAAATAATAACCATAAGACTGCTGTAATTTTGTGTGGAAATTCTTGTACAAAAGGTGTATCATAGGATAAAGTTCCACAAAGGCACAAATCCTGAAACCAAAAGGAGGTTGAATATGGAACAGATACTAAATAAGCTGTCTGAAATAGAGCTTACTGCCAAACGTATTATGGAAGAAGCGGATGAAACTAAAAAGTCGCTTTCTGCAGAAATGGAACAGGAGTGCAAAGCTTTTGATGCTGCTCTGGAGAAGGAGACCAATGACAGGATACAGGAGCTGAGAAACAGTCTGGAAAAGAAAAAGGATGCAGAGATTAATACGCTCCGTCAGGAAACTGAAAAGATCCTTTCTGATCTGGATGATTTCTACAGTAAAAACCACCAACAGCTTTCAGAGAAATTATTTCAGAAACTGCTGGAACACTGAAAGGAGGCGCAGCACAGCATGGGAAATCTCCTTTCCTACAGTGGAATCTCCGCCAAAATCCGTGCTATGCAGAGTAAACTGATCACAGAAGAACAACTTCTTGAAATTCTTCAGCTTTCGGATGTTCCTCAGGTAATCGCCTACCTGAAACGTACTCCGGAATATGAAGAAGTCTGGAAGGATCTTGATGAGAATTCTCTGCACAGAGGGCAGATTGAAAAGCTTTTAAAGACATCTATCTTCCATGACTTTTCACGGATCTACCAATTTGCAAACAAAGAACAGCGCAAATTCCTGGAACTGTATTCCAAGCGGTATGAAATCCGTGTGCTGAAAGAGATCATGACTGATCTTTTTGATCACAGGGATACTGATCCGGTGGATATCACACCTTACTGTGAATTTTTCCGTAAGCATTCCCGACTGGATCTGGATAAGCTTACCGCCTGCACCACCATGGAGGAACTTATTGCTGCTCTGAAAGGGCACGAATTTTATCAGCCCCTTTCACAGATACGCAACCATGAAAACGCTTTGCTTTTCGACTATGGCATGGCTCTTGATCTGTATTATTTTTCACAGATCTGGAACGTGCGCAAAAAACTTTTTTCCGGAAATGATCTCAAAGAAATCACCACTGCCTATGGCGAAAAATTTGACATGCTGAATCTTCAGTTTATTTTCCGGTCAAAAAAATTTTTTCATATGGCGCCCGCAGACATTTATGCTCTGCTGATCCCTATGAATTACAAATTAAAAAAAGAAGAGATCAATGCTCTTGTGGAATCAACTACTTATGATCAGGCCCGCGCACTGTTCCGCAGGACTTACTATGGCAGAAAGTACGAACATCTGGAAGCTCACAACCTGGAAGAATTTTATAATGTCATGCTCCGGGATACACTGGAAAAGGAAGCTCGCAGAGATCCTTACTCTGTAGCAGTCCTTTATTCCTATCTGTATCACAAAGAGCATGAGGTCTATCGCCTGACCATTGCACTTGAGTGTGTTCGTTACGGCGTGGATCCTCAGGAAGCGCTCCAGTATATCCGTAATAATTAACATTATTATCAACCCGGAGGTAACATCGTGATTGAAAAAATGAAATTTTTGAGCATCACAGGACCAAAGGCGGACATTGACAGAATGACGGAAACCTATCTTTCCAGATATGAGATCCATCTGGAAAATGCACTTGCTGAACTGACAGAGGATGCAAATCTGTCTCCGTTTTTGGAGATCAACCCCTATCGTGAAGCGCTCACTTCCATCAGCAGTTTTTATGAACAGCTGGAAGATCCGGAAAGCATCACTCCTCAGAAAATGGACACGGAAACTGCTGTTTCTGTAGTTCGAAGAATCCAGAGGGAGTCCCGGGAATTGGAAGAAACCCGCGAAAAGCTTCATGCTCAGCATGCGGAGATGATCGATTCCCTTAAGATCATCCGTCCATTCCGAAATCTGGAATATGACGTATCCGAAATCCTGAAGCTCCAGTACATCCATTATCGCTTTGGTCGTATTGAAAAACAGTATTTTAAAAAATTCGAAAAATATATCTATGATACACTGGATACTATTTTTCTGAAATGCAGCGAGGACGAACAATATTACTATGGCGTATATTTTGTTCCCAAACACCAGGCCCATAAAGTCCATGCGGTTTATTCCTCCATGCACTTTGAACAGATTTTTGTTCCCGACTGCTATCAGGGTACTGCAAAGGAAGCTTTTTCTATTCTGGACAAGCTTCACAAAGATATCCATGCCGGTCTTGAACAGAACAAAAAAGATGCAGAAAGATTCCTTACAGACAACCGTACCGCGATCGTTTCTGCCAAGGCAGCTCTGGAAGCCTGCTCTTCCAGCTTTGACATCCGAAGGCTTGCAGCCTGCACAAAGGGAGAAAACAATACTTTCTATATCCTGTGCGGCTGGATGACCGAAAAAGATGCTCTGGCATTCCAGGAAGATATCAAGGACGACGATAAGATCTTCTGTCTGATGGAAGATGAACAGTCTCCTGCCAAAAAGACGCCGCCTACCAAGCTTCATAATCCAAAGCTTTTCAGACCTTTTGAGATGTATATTAAAATGTACGGTCTTCCCGCCTATAATGAAATGGATCCCACCTGGTTTGTGGCGCTTACCTATTCTTTTATCTTCGGAGCAATGTTCGGAGATGTAGGTCAGGGTCTTCTCCTCTTCTTTGGCGGGCTGATCCTGTATAAAACAAAACGCATGGATCTGGCAGGCATTATCAGCTGCGCCGGAATCTTTTCCACTTTCTTCGGATTTATGTACGGCAGTATCTTTGGATTCGAGGAAGTACTGCACGCATTCTGGCTGAAACCAATGACAGCCATGATGGACGTTCCTCTTGTAGGCCGTCTGAATGCCGTGTTCGTTATTGCCATTGGATTCGGAATGTTCCTTATTCTGACCTGTATGGTATTTAATATCATCAATTCTGTACGCAACCATAATACAGAAAAAACATGGTTCGACAGCAACGCTGTTGCCGGACTTGTATTTTATGGCTCTATTGCCCTTTCTGCAGTACTTCTGGTTTCCGGGAAAAAGCTTCCTGCAGCAGCAGTTATGGCAGTAATGTTCGGTATTCCGCTTCTTCTGATGTTCCTGAAGGAGCCCCTTACCAATCTGGTAGAAAAGAAAAAACAGATCTTTCCGGAACAGAAAGGCATGTTTTTTGTACAGAGCTTCTTCGAGCTCTTTGAGGTACTGTTAAGCTACCTCTCCAACACCCTTTCTTTCCTGCGTATCGGCGCCTTTGCCGTCAGCCATGCGGCTATGATGGAGGTTGTGCTGATGCTTGCCGGAGCCACGGAAGGCGGTTCCCCAAACTGGATCGTCGTTGTTCTTGGAAATCTCTTTGTATGCGCCATGGAAGGCCTGATCGTTGGTATCCAGGTTCTTCGTCTGGAATACTACGAGATCTTCAGCCGCTTCTATGCCGGAAACGGACGGGAATTTCTTCCTTTCAAAAAAAGGGAATGCCAGTAAATATATAAACAACCGGGAATTTTGTTACTGTGAGCAGTAACAAAATTTCCCCATAAAATTAATTTTATCATCAGGAGGATATTATCATGAACATGATCATTCAAATCGTAACAGCAATCGCACTGGTTCTCAGCATTATCGTACCTTTTGGCTGCTATTTCCTTGGAGAAAAAAGCAAAAAACGTTATAAACGTACATTAGCAGTAAACTGCTTTCTGTTCTTCGGCGTTATCCTTGTAGCTTCTGTCGTAATGTTTGCAGGAACTGCAAGCGTACAGGCTGCTTCCGGTGCTGAAAGCGGACTTGCTACCGGTCTTGGCTACATTGCAGCCGCTCTTGTTACAAGTATTTCCGGTCTTGGTTCCGGTATTGCCGTTGCCAGCTCCGCAAGCGCTGCTCTTGGCGCACTGAGCGAAGACGGTTCTCTTTTTGGTAAATCTATTATCTTCGTAGCTATGGCCGAAGGTATCGCTCTTTACGGACTGATCATCTCCTTTATGATCCTTGGTAAACTTTAAGAGGCATAATCTATGAAAATGTATTTAATCAGCGACAACATCGACACCTACACAGGCATGCGCCTGGCAGGTGTCGAGGGCGTAGTCGTCCATGAGCGTCAGGAACTTCGTGAAGCTCTGGAACGCACCATCGCAGACAAAGAAATCGGGATCATTCTCCTTACGGAAAAATTCGGAAGAGAATTCCCGGAAATCATTGATGACGTCCGGCTCCACCACAAAACTCCCCTGATCATTGAAATTCCTGACAGACATGGTACTGGACGGAAACCGGATTTTATCACTTCATATGTCAATGAAGCAATCGGACTGAAATTATAGGCAGGTGAAAACATGACAATCGATGAAAAACTGCAGCATTTTTATGATGTTTCCATAGAAGAGGCAAAAGAAGATGCTGCAAAAGAAATCCAGGAGCATCGGGAATCACTTTCCCAGATGCTGAATGAACACAAAGATGCCCGCAGACAGGGTGCAGAGGCAGAGATCAAGGCAGAAGCCGATCATGTCCGCAGAGAGATCAACAAAGCCCTTGCAGCAGAACAGATCACACTGAAACGTCACTGGTCAAGAAAACAGGAAGAGCTGAAAGACAATCTCTTCTCAGCAGTCAGAAAAAAAGTGGATGCATTTATGCAGTCACCGGAATATCTGGATTATCTCTGCAAACAGATCAAAAACGTTCAGGAGTTTGCAGGAACAGATCAGGTACACATTTCTCTTTCCTCCGGCGACAGTGACAAGCTGGATATCCTTACTGCAAAAACCGGCGCGGAGCTCACCCTTTCCAAAGATGATTTTATCGGCGGTGTGCGCGCTGCTATCCCGGAAAAAAATATCATGATCGACAATTCCTTCCTGGAAGAGCTGGAATCTATGCGTAAAGAATTCAAATTTGACGGAGGTCTGAGCCATGAATAAAACAGGTATTATCTATGGAATCAACGGTCCTGTCATCTACCTGAAAGGTGACCCCGGATTCAAGATCTCCGAAATGGTCTATGTAGGAAAAGAAAATCTGGTAGGCGAGGTTATCGGTCTGAAAAAAGGTATGACCACCGTTCAGGTTTTTGAGGAAACCACCGGACTCCGCCCAGGTGAAACCGTTACCGGAACCGGAGACGCCATCTCCGTACTTCTTGGACCTGGTATCATTCATAATATTTTTGACGGTATCCAGCGTCCTCTGGAAGAAATTGCAAAAACCTCCGGAAAATATATTTCCAGAGGTGTCAGTGTAGATTCTCTGGACACAGAAAAAAAATGGCACACACATATTACAGTTAAGGAGGGGGATGTTGTGGGTCCCGGCACTATCATCGCCGAGACACAGGAAACAGCCTCCATTCTTCATAAATCCATGGTTCCGCCCACCATTACAGACGGTACTGTAATCAAGGCGGCTCCCGATGGAGACTATAACATTCTGGAGCCTATCGTAACTCTCCAGCTTCCTGATGGAAGTACAAAGGAGCTGGCTCTGGCACAGAAATGGCCTATCCGTATCCCGCGTCCTACCCAGCTGCGATTCCCGGCAAGCGTTCCTCTGGTAACCGGACAGCGTATCCTGGATACCCTGTTCCCTATTGCCAAAGGCGGTACAGCGGCAGTTCCCGGTGGTTTTGGTACAGGAAAAACCATGACCCAGCATCAGATCGCCAAATGGTCTGACGCAGATATTATCATTTATATCGGCTGTGGAGAACGTGGAAACGAGATGACTCAGGTTCTGGAGGATTTCAGTAAACTGATCGACCCAAAATCAGGAAACCTGATGATGGACCGTACCACACTGATCGCCAACACCTCCAACATGCCTGTCGCCGCACGAGAGGCCTCTATTTATACCGGTGTGACACTGGCTGAATACTACCGCGACATGGGCTACGATGTAGCGATCATGGCAGACTCCACCTCCCGTTGGGCCGAAGCGCTCCGTGAGCTTTCCGGACGTCTGGAGGAAATGCCTGCCGAAGAAGGCTTCCCGGCTTATCTGGCCTCCAAGCTTTCCGCCTTTTATGAGCGGGCCGGAATGATGCAGAACTTAAACGGAACAGAAGGTTCTGTATCCATTATCGGCGCTGTATCCCCTCAGGGCGGTGACTTTTCCGAGCCGGTTACCCAGAATACCAAGCGTTTTGTCCGCTGCTTCTGGGGACTTGATAAATCTCTGGCCTATGCCCGCCATTTTCCGGCGATCCACTGGCTGACCAGCTACAGTGAATACCTGGAAGATCTTTCTCCCTGGTACCGCGCCAATGTATCTCCGAAATTTGTCACAGACCGGAATCAGATCATGGCAATCCTCAATCAGGAAAGCTCTCTGATGGAGATCGTTAAGCTGATCGGAAGCGATGTTCTTCCGGATGACCAGAAACTTACTCTGGAAATCGCCAAAGTGATCCGTCTTGGGTTCCTTCAGCAGAACGCCTTCCATGACGAAGACACCTGTGTTCCTATGGAAAAGCAGTTCCAGATGATGGAGATCATCCTTTACCTTTATGAAAAATCCCGTGCTCTTGTAAACAGGGGAATGCCCGTTTCCGTGCTGAAAGAGGACAACATTTTTGAACGGATCATTTCCATTAAATATGATGTTCCCAATAACCAGCTGGAAAAATTTGACCAGTACAGAAAAGATATTGATGAGTTCTATGACAATGTATTAAAGAAAAACGGCTGACAGGAGGAAAGTTTTTATGGCAATCGAATATTTGGGATTAAGCGAGATAAACGGCCCTCTGGTAGTCCTGGAAGGGGTAAAAAACGCCGCCTATGAAGAAATTGTTGAATTTCACATGGATGACGGCACACAGAAAATTGGCCGTATTGTAGAAATTTATGAAGATAAAGCCGTGATCCAGGTTTTTGAAGGAACTGATAATATGTCCCTGACAAATACACATACACGGCTTACCGGACATCCTATGGAAATCGGGCTGTCTCCTGATATCCTTGGACGTACCTTTAACGGAATCGGCGAGCCTATTGACGGACTTGGAGAAATTGTACCTGAAGTAAAGCTGAACATCAACGGTCTTCCGCTGAATCCGGTTTCCCGTGAATACCCACGAAACTATATTAATACAGGTATCTCTGCCATTGACGGACTGACTACACTGATCCGCGGGCAGAAGCTTCCTATTTTTTCCGGAAACGGTCTTCCACACGACAAACTGGCTGCACAGATCGTACAGCAGGCTTCTCTTGGAAGTGATTCCGATGAAAATTTTGCCATTGTGTTTGCTGCAATGGGCGTAAAATATGACGTAGCTGAATTTTTCCGCCGTACCTTTGAGGAAAGCGGCGCTTCTGACCATGTTGTCATGTTCCTGAACCTGGCAAACGACCCGGTGGTGGAGCGTCTTCTTACTCCGAAGATTGCTCTCACTGCCGCTGAATACCTTGCCTTTGAAAAGGGAATGCACATCCTGGTCATCCTGACTGACATCACCTCCTTCTGTGAAGCTATGCGAGAGGTTTCCTCCTCCAAAGGAGAAATCCCTTCCCGAAAAGGTTACCCGGGATATCTTTACAGTGAACTTGCCACTCTTTATGAGCGCGCAGGTATCGTTCAGGGCGGAACCGGATCTGTTACACAGATTCCTATCCTGACTATGCCGAATGATGATATCACGCATCCTATCCCTGACCTTACCGGATATATTACAGAAGGTCAGATTGTTCTGGACCGCCAGCTCCACGGACAGGCAGTTTATCCGCCGATCAACGTGCTTCCTTCCCTTTCCCGTCTGATGAAGGACGGCATCGGAGAGGGATTTACCAGAGAAGACCATCAGGATGTGGCAAATCAGCTGTTCTCCTGTTACGCAAAAGTAGGCGATGCCAGAGCACTTGCTTCCGTTATCGGTGAAGACGAGCTCTCTCCTCTGGACAAACAGTATCTGGTGTTTGGTAAAGCATTTGAGGCCGAATTTGTCGGACAGACAGAAACCGAAAACAGAAGTATTACTGAAACCCTTGATAAGGGCTGGGAGCTTCTGGGACTTCTTCCAAAAGAAGAGCTTGACCGAATCGATACAAAGATCCTGAACAAATACTATAAAGAAACTGTCCGCTGAAAACCGGCGAACAGAAGATCAACGGAGGTGATTTCTTGGATCCGAATACCTTTCCCACCAAGGGAAATCTTATACTTGCCAAAAACTCTCTGGCACTTTCCCGTCAGGGCTTTGAGCTGATGGATAAAAAAAGAAACATCCTTATCAAAGAAATGATGGATCTCATCGATCAGGCCAAGGATATCCAGACGCAGATTGACGAAACCTTCCGTACTGCCTACAGAGCACTTCAGAAGGCCAATATGGAAATTGGTATTGCTTTTGTGCAGCAGATTTCCTATACTGTGCCTGTGGAAAATTCCATCCGAATTAAAACACGAAGTGTTATGGGAACAGAAATTCCTCTGGTGGAATATGATGCCCAAAGCACCAATACTCCCACTTACGCCTATTACAGCACAAAGATGTCCCTGGATCAGGCCAAGGCAGAATTTGAAAAGGTTAAAGAACTTTCTATCCGGCTTTCCATGATCGAAAATGCAGCCATTCGCCTTGCCGCTAATATCAAAAAGACGCAGAAACGCGCCAATGCGCTGAAAAACATTACCATTCCCAGATATGAGACTCTTACAAAAGACATCCAGAATGCTCTGGAGGAAAAAGAAAGAGAAGAATTCACCAGACTCAAGGTCATCAAGCGAATGAAGCAGAATAACTCTTAAAGTTTCAACGATATCCACAGTTATACACAAATCCACCGGAAAGGAGAGCACTCTTCTTTCCGGTGGATTTTTTTACCATATTTCTTATAAAACTACCTGATGTTGATTTATTCATCATCAACCACAATATATTGATTTG
>NZ_CABVDF010000029.1:0-20026 GCF_902497045.1 uncultured Blautia sp.
ATTTTTATTTCCCGGAATTATGAAAACTGCACAAAAAAAGAGAACCTTTTTCTTTCATCTTTCCGATGATAAGAAATCTGTTCTCTTTGTATTTCAGAATTGTTCTGTATCAGATTGTCTCAAAAAAAGAATCAATATGCTTCCGTGTAGCTCCATATGCCGAAGAAAGCAGCTTATATCTGCCAATCTTTACATAAGAAGTATCAAGGTCAAACTTGTTCTGTTCCAGTATCTTCAGATCCAGCTCTGTACGAAATTCCTCAAGGTAGCCTCCCACATAGCCGCCAAGAACAATATCGCAGTCAAAAGCCATTCGGAGGTTAACGATCATCACAGCTAGATCTTCCAGATAGTCATTCCATACTTCAAGGATCTTTTCATCCTTTCTCCGAAGCTTTTCAAAAAAGTTCTCCAGATTACCCTCTCCTGCTTTCTGAAGCACAGCCGCTGAACAATAGACATCTGCACAGCCTTTTTTTCCACAGTAACAGGTTTTTCCGTCTTTTTTTATCACCATATGCCCAAACTCGGCACTTTTATGATTTTCTCCTGGAAACAGCTGCCCATGCATATAAACCGCACCACCTACAGTATTGCTCAGAGAAAGATACACTGCATTTTCTGAAGCGTCATCCAGCTCTGCACAGGCTGCACAATTGGCATCATTTTCAAAGCTGCAGGGAATCTGAAAAAGCGGCTTCCAGTTTCTCAGACTTACATTTGAAATCCCCAGTATATGAGACCGCAAAAGAATCTCCTGATCACTGTCAATAATACCCGGATAAGAAAATCCCACACCCATCAGTTTTTCCCGGGGAACTTCCTTCTGCTCTGCCAGAGAAAAAACCTTTTCACAGACCGCTCTGTTATATTCCATATCACCTGCATAGCACATTCGGAAACGCTCAGAGGCAACGATCTCTTTTCTGGTGTTTACCAGCACCACGGTCAGATGATTGGCAGTAATATCCACACCGGCTACATATCCCAGATCACCCACAACCGACAGTGCCTTTGCCTTTCTCCCCCCTGTGGATTCATAGCTGCCGGTCTCCTCTATCATTCCTGACTCCATCAATTCTTTTACATATTGTAAAGTTGTAGGCATACTTAGCTTCAGATCTGTGGAAATCTCGGATTTGGATGTACTTCCTTTTCTGGAAATATATTTAAGGATACGGATTTTATTCTGTTTTTTTATTTCCAACGTGTCGGTTCTCATAATTTTTCCTCTATACTTTTTTCCTGTCGAAATAAATTTAAAATATATGACAAAGTATTTTGCGAATCTTAAATCTTTTACAAAATATATTATAAATGTTTTTATTAAAACAAACAACCGTCAGCTTTCTCTTTTTTCCAGAAACGCATTCATATACCGAAAGCTTTCCTGCACATGGAAAAACCGGATTCCCAGGGCAAAATATCCATGAAGAGCATTGGGAATCCTGTGCACTTCCACATAGTTTCCTGCTTCTTTCAGCCGTTTTCCATACTCTTCTCCCTCGTCCCGCAAAGGGTCAAATTCCGCAGTAAGAATCAGGGTATCCGGCATATCTGACAGATTTTGCTCCATCAGCGGAGAAAAATACGGGTTCTTCCTGTCTTCTTTGCTGTTTTCGTAAAGAAGAAGATAATTTTCCATCCGTTCTGCCGTCAGAAGATAATCCGTTCCATTTTCATGAACAGATTTATAAGGGGACGCCTCTGTATAACAGTTTCCCAAAGCCGGATAGATCAGAATCTGCCTTTTGGGCATAAACTCTCCTCTGTCTCTGGCAAGCAGGCACACGGCTGCTGCCAGATTTCCTCCGGCGCTGTCTCCCATAATAGTGATCTTATCCTGGTCTTCTCTCAAAAGATCCATATAAAGTGTCCTGGCTGCTGCATAGCAGTCCTCCAGTCCGATAGGGAAACGATGCTCCGGAGCCAGCCGGTACTCTACGGAAATCACAATATGTCCTGTATCCTGAGCCATCCGGGAACACACCCGGTCATAATTTTCCACACTGTCTGTTACCCATCCGCCTCCATGAAAAAATAACAGGATCGGATAGGCCAGTCCATGGGATGTATCTGTTTTCATAGCTTCCTCACTTGGGAAATAAAGACGTACCGGAACCTCATAATCTCCATTATATACCTTTGTATCTAATTTCTTTAAAAAAATCCTCATTGCATCAAGCTTTTTCAGATCTGCCAGCTTTCTGGCCGCCTCCACTTCCACATTGCTGTAAGACAGCGCATGTAAAATTGCGCGCATTGTTTTTGATATCAATATAAAATCCTTTCTGCTCCACACCTGTAAGCGGGTAAAATATTTCTCTCTGTACCGTTCCAGAATATCATGAAAAAACAGATTTCTCAACCACTCTGTTTCAGCTTTTCTCCAGCCCGGAAAAATGATATACTGTTTCTTAAAGAGTAGCGTCGCTGTACATCAGCGCTGCTGTTTATTTTTATCAAAAGCTAAAAGAAAGGAACCTTTGCCTTGAAAACTCAGAATCACAATGTTCAAACCGGCAATCCGCTGGGATCCGCTCCCGTAGGCGGACTTATTTTAAAATTCTCTGTCCCGGCAATTATAAGCATGCTGGTAAGCGCTCTTTATAATATTGTAGACCAGATCTTTATCGGCCAGGGAGTGGGAATGCTGGGAAACGCCGCTACAAATGTAGCATTTCCTGTAACTATTTTTTCTACTGCCATTGCTCTTCTTCTTGGGATCGGAGGCGCCTCCAGCTATAATCTGGAATCAGGCGCAGGACATGACGAAAAAGCCAGCCATATTGCAGGCGCCAGCCTTTCTATGCTGGGAATCAGCGGTATCCTGATCTCTGCGGCAGTTCTTCTGTTCCTTAATCCTCTCCTGCATCTTTTTGGAGGAACACCGGATGTCATGCCATATGCCATTGACTACACAGGGATCACTGCTGCAGGCATTCCTTTTTATGTTCTGACTACAGGAGGATGCCATTTGATACGTGCCGACAGAAGTCCTGGTTTTTCTATGACCTGCATGCTGACAGGTGCTGTGATCAATACCATACTTGACCCTCTTTTTATTTTTGGCTTCGGATGGGGAATTAAAGGAGGCGCCTGGGCTACAGTGATCGGTCAGGCAGTATCCGGTCTTCTTGTGATCCTTTATTTTGCACGCTTCCGCAAAATGAATCTGAACAAAAATATGTTCCTTCCCCATACAGAACATATAAAACTGATTGTTTCTCTTGGAGCAGCTTCCTTTTTTAATCAGATTGCCCTTGCTGTTGTACAGATTTTTATGAACAACATCCTTCGTTACTATGGCGCAGCCTCCGCATACGGAAGTGATATCCCCATTGCCTGCGTAGGAATCATCTCAAAGGTAAATATGGTCTTCCTGTCTATCTGCATCGGCATATCGCAGGGCAGCCAGCCTATCTGGGGATTTAACTATGGTGCGGGAAAATATGACCGGGTCAGAAAAACCTATGGGTATTCCGTAACTGCCTGCACCATTATCGCAACTGTATTTTTTCTCTGTTTTCAGTTTTTCCCTCACCAGATTGTAGGGCTTTTCGGAACAGGAAGCGATCTGTACTTTCAGTTTGCAGAACGCTATCTTCGTATTTTTATGTTTCTGACCTTTGCCAATGGCATACAGCCCATGTCTGCAGGATTTTTTACCTCCATCGGAAAAGCAAAGCTGGGAATTATCATGTCCCTTACCAGACAGCTTGTTTTTCTGCTTCCTCTGATCGTGATCCTTCCGGTCTTTATAGGAATCGACGGCGTCATGTATGCCGGTCCCATTGCCGACACAGCCGCCTTTATTCTGGCTATTGTATTTGCCCGAAGAGAACTGTCTAAAATGAAACAGGCGGAGACCTGAATACAGAAATGCCCCGGAAGATCTCCGGGGTGTTTCTTTAGCTTATCTGCCATTTTACATGACTGCCGCTTTCGTCCTTTGTGACAATCAGCTGGTCTTCAATCTCCTGCTTCAGTTCTGTTACATGAGATATGATACCGATCAGCTTTGATCCTTCTGCCATCTCCAAAAGTACCTTCACTGCCTGATTTCTGGAATGTTCATCCAATGATCCAAAGCCTTCGTCAATAAACATCATATCCAGATTTATGGCTGCAGAGTTTTCCTGGATCTGATCGGCCATTCCCAGTGCAAGAGCCAGCGCCGCCATAAAGGACTCTCCTCCGGAAAGAGTTCGTACCTCTCTTTCCTTTCCGGTTACTGCAGAGTAGACCATCAGATCCAGCCCCCTGTTTTTTCCCTCTCCGGCTTTTTCCAGCTTGTACATCCGAAGTTCAAACTGACCGGCAGACATATCCTGAAAGCGTCTGTTAGCCGCATAAAGTATTTTTTCCAGATAATACCTCTGAACATAGGTTTCCAGATCCATTCTGGAGCCGCTGACATTGCCGGACACAAGACGATACAGGTGATCGATACGCCCATGTTCTTCCACCAGCTTTTGTCGTTCCTGAAGCATCGGAGACAGTATCTGATCCACTTCTTTGTTGTCTTTATACACAGACCGAAGCTGATCCCGTAAGCTTTCTGCAGATCTAAGAGAATGCTCTGCATCCTCTGTTTCTTTTTGTATATCGGCCATTACCGGCGGTTTTCTGTTTCCTATGGCTGCGGTCAGAGACTGGGCTTTTCCTTCAGCTGCCTTCTTTCCTTCGCGGAAAATCTGTACTTCTTTTCTAAGCTGTTCTGTCATTTGTTTTTCATAGCTGTCTGTCAGAGATTTCCATTGAGATTCTGCCATATCTTTTTCTTCTGCCATGCTCTCATAATTCTTTTTCCGCTTTTTTTCTTCTGTTTCTGCTGCCGGAAGCTCTGCCTTATATTTTTTTATCAATGTTTCTGTACTGCTTCTTTCTGCCGCAGCTTTTTCTCTTGCAGCCCTGGCTGTATTATAATCCTCTGTAAAACGTTCCTTTTTGCAGGCGGCTTCTGTCTCTGCTTTTCTTGCAGCATCCTCTGATTCAAAATCCGAAGAAAAAGAATAACTTTGAAATTCCGCTTTGGCAGATTCATATGCAATTCCAGCTTCCCTTACCTGCTCTGCTGATAATTCCATCTGTTTTCTGACAGCAGGTTTTTCTTCTTCCAGATCTCTCAGCTGTTTCTGTACAGACTGCAGTTCCTCCCAGTCCCTTTGATATTTTATTCCATTTTCCTGCACTTCCTTCATCCACTGTCTGATCAGTTCCTGCCCCTGTCCCGGAGAAAATTCTTCCGGAAGAACCGGAATATTCTCTCTCATTCGATTTTTAAGCCTGTGAAATCTTTCATCAAAATCCTGTTTTTTCATATCTCTGAGATCTGTGTTTGATTTCACCTCTGCTGACAGCTTTTCCTGCTCTGTCCGAAGCTTTTCTGTTTCTTTTTCCAGAAGTTCCATTCCCTCACGGGTAAATTCTGTATGGACTTTCTTTATAATACAGGGATGTGGGTGCTCTGTAGAGCCACACACCGGACAGGGTTGTCCCTCCATAAGCTCCGATGCAAGAAAACCTGCCTGGGCATCCAGAAAATCCTGCCGGATTTTCTCATATTCCCCATGTTTTTTTTCGTATGATGCTCTGGCCTCTTTATACTTTTCTTTCAGTTCTTCTATGTTTTTTTCATATGTTTTCTGTTCTTTGTAAATACCGGAAAGCTCTTTCAGATCTTCGGTCATACCATTTATTTCCTTCATCTGACCCTGACATACAGCCAGCTTTTCTCCTGCGTCTGCAAGCTGTTCTGATCTGTCACGCAGGGCTTTTTGCCTGTTTTCCAGAACCTCAAAAGCCTTTTTATCCGCTTCTTCTTTTATCCGGGCTTTCTCCAGCAGCTCCTTTCCCATATCCACTTTTTTCTTTGTTTCTTTTATCTGTCCAAAAAGCTGAATCGCTTTTTCTGCCTTTTCTAATGTCCGCGTATATTCTTCCTGAACCGTCTCCAGTTCTTTCTGTTTTTTCTGTTCCTCCTGAATCATGCCCTCTTCTTCTTCCATCAGACCAGGAAGTCTTTCCGTCTGAGTTTCAAATGCTGTGCGGACTCTTTCCGCATCTTCCTGTCCTGCTTTCCAGAAATCATAAAAGTTTTTTATCTCCCAGGCATCCGACACACTGCCTGCAAGCTTTTCCTTATTTTCCATCTCAAAAGACTGTTTCCTGTATTCCTCCAGTTCTTCTTCTGTCTGTTTTCTTTGAATGAACAAACTTTGAAGCTGTTGGGATTCTATATAAATATCTCTTTTTTTATCCCGTATTTCCGCCGCATCCTCATATAACTTCTGTGCTTTTTTTAGCTGATTATCCAGTATGACCAGATATCTCTCCAGAACCTCTGTAAGCTCCGGCATGACAACAATCTCTCCGTCTGAAACACGCTTTTTCAGTTCCTCCAGCCGTTTTTCACAGAAACTGATCTCGTCGTCTCCGGGATTTTTTTCCTCTGCTTTATCTCCAGAAAATTTAATTCTTGCTGTCTCGCTCTGACATCTGGTCCGGATCACAGCAATCTCTCTTTCCATGTTTCTTTTTCTGTTTCCCAGTTCATTTACGATCTGTTCATACATTTCCGTATTAAACAATTTCCGAAAAATTTTCTTTTTATCATCTGATTTTGCTCTCAGAAGCTCCATAAATTCACCCTGAGCGATCATTGCCACCTGCATAAACTGGCTTTTTGTAAGACCTGTGATCTCCTGGAGTTTTGCGTTGGCCTCCTTAGGAGGATATTCTGTCCCATCCGGCATAAAGAGAGTGACAGATCCGGTGATCTCTCTGATGCCTTTTCCTTTAGCCGCACCTCTTGTAACAGTTTTTAAATGTCTTGGAACACGCCGGACAGTATATCGTTCTTCCCCTTCCATAAATTCCATCTCTACGTACGGCTCAATATTCAATTCCGCATACTGACTCTGAAGTACCACGCCTTCTTTTTTATTGGATGTGGAACTTGCTTCTCCATACAGAGCAAATACAATAGCATCAAAAATAGTTGTTTTTCCCGCTCCTGTATCTCCTGTGATCAAAAACAGATTCTGCTCCGGCTTTGTAAAATCTATTACTGTCTCTTTTCCATAAGAGCCAAACGCCTGCATTTTTAGCTTTAAAGGCCGCATTCTATTTCACCTCCTGAACCGTATGAATCACATCCATAAGAAGTTCTTTTTCTGCTTCATCTGTATCCTGTAAAAACGCACAGCACAGTTCAAAAGGATCCAGAAGTTTCTGCTCTGTCATACGCATCTGCATGGCAGAATCTCTTAGCCCTTCTCTTCGGATTTCCAGAAGTTTCGGAAAAGCAAGCCGCAGACGGTCCTGCATATCGATCACATCCAGATCTACCTTATCTGTAAGAATTACTGTTACATAATCTTCACATCCCTGCTCCAGAACCTCTTCCAGCTTTCCTTTTATCACCCGGACCTGACGAAGAGGCTTTAAAGGAAGAACAGTAACTTCAGGCTGACTCTCCTTTTCAGAAATATCCACCATAAGTATCCCTTTCTGCTGCTCTGCTTCACTTACTGAACACGCCAGGGGCGTTCCACAATACCGGAAAGTCTCTCTTCCTGCTTTCATCGGTTTATGGATATGGCCCAATGCCGCATAATCGAATTTTTCCAGTACATCTGCAGAAATTTCATCAATATTCCCCACTGTACGGATCTCTGAGTCCATTCTTTCCACATCTTCCGCTGTTTTTCCAACAGGAAGATAAAACTGGTGGCTAACCAGAATATTTCTCTGATCTTGATCGATTTTTTCCCTTTTGATCAGCCGATGAATAGTTTCGTCGTAAGAAAGATTATTGCCGTTTTCATCTGTTCCTGTGATTTCCTTCACCATAGAAGGCTTCACAAATGGAAGCAGATAAAAGTTCACATTTCCATATGCATCCTGTAAAATAACCTTTTCTATAAATTCCTCTTCCGTCTTAGGAGGAATTCCAATCATATGTACATTCTGTCGGGAAAGTACATCTCGGAAACAATTGATCCTGGGACCACTGTCATGGTTTCCGCTTATAATCATAATGGTCATCTCCGGAGCCGCCTTCGTCAGCTCTGCGATCAGATGATCAAATACTTCCACTGCCTCCGCCGACGGGACTGCCTTATCGTAAATATCTCCTGCAATCACCAGAGCCTGTGGTGCTTCTTTTTTTACATAGTCTGTAATCTGGTCAAAAATATATTCCTGATCCTCTCTCAGGTCTCTGTTTATTAACTTCAGACCTATATGCAGATCTGACAAATGAAAAAATCTCATATTCCCTCCTGTATATGGAATTCCCCCGGCTCTGCCCATACAGAACCGAGGGATCTTTTTTACTGAGTTTTCGTTTTTCTTTCATTGTAGCAAACACTTACAATACTGCCAAGTAAAAAATTTATTAACTTCTGTCACAAACAAAACAAAAAAACTGCCGCAAGCTTCCCTTTTCCGGCAGACTTTACGCCGGAACTAAAGGTATCTCACAGCAGTTCCTGTTCTTATATCTTTAATTATAAAGAATTTCTGATTCTTTACTTCGCTCCCAGAATTTCTCTGGCATTTCTGATTCGTTCTTCCGTTGGCGGTTTCACTCCCTCCAGCGGATAGGGAATCCCAAGCTTCTCCCACTTAAACGTTCCGAGAGTATGGTAAGGAAGCACTTCCACTCTTTCCACGTTTTTCAGAGTATGAATAAAATCCGCAAGTCTGTGCAGGTATTCATCCTTATCGCTTCCTCCGGGCACAAGCACATGACGGATCCATACAGGCTTATCCATTTCTGAAAGCTTTTCTGCCATAGCAAGGATATTCTGATTGGTACATCCGGTAAGCTTCACATGCTCTTCCTCATCAATCTGTTTGATATCCAGAAGGACCAGGTCTGTGTATTTCATAAGCTCCTGCCATTTGGAATAAAAAGGCTCCTTCTCTGTATAAGGATTCGCACTGGTATCCAGTGCTGTATGAACTCCGGCTTCTTTTGCCAGACGGAAAAATTCTGTCAGAAAATCAATCTGCAGGAGAGGTTCTCCTCCGCTGACTGTGATACCGCCTTTTTCTCCCCAGTAATTTTTATAACGGAGAGCTTTTTTCAAGAGCTCTGCAGGTGTATACTCCTGCCCCTGTCCCATTTTCCAGGTATCCGGATTATGGCAGAACTGGCAGCGCATCCCACAGCCGCTTAAAAAAATCACATACCGGACGCCCGGGCCGTCAACCGACCCGAAGCTTTCCAGTGAGTGAACATATCCTTTGATATCTTTTTTTTCCATTCTTACATTTCTGCGTGGCAGGTTCTGGCAATAACGTCCATCTGCTGCTCTCTTGTAAGGTCGATGAATTTAACTGCATAACCGGAAACACGGATTGTAAAGTTTGCATACTCCTCTTTTTCCGGATGCTCCATAGCATCGATCAGTTTTTCTTTTCCAAATACATTTACGTTCAGATGGTGTGCACCCTGATCAAAGTATCCGTCCAGTACATGAACCAGATTGTCTGTACGCTCTCCATCGTTATGGCCAAGAGCATCCGGATTGATGGTCTGTGTATTGGAAATACCGTCAAGGGCATCCTCATAGTCAAGCTTTGCAACAGAGTTCAGGGAAGCAAGAAGTCCGTTCTGCTCTGCTCCGTAAGACGGGTTAGCACCAGGTGCCAGAGGCTCGCCTGCTTTTCTTCCATCCGGAAGAGATCCTGTAGCCTTGCCATAAACAACATTGGAAGTAATGGTAAGAATAGATGTAGTAGGCTTGGAATCACGGTATGTATGAATGTGTTTCAGCTTGCCAAGGAAAGTAGACAGAAGATTTGTTGCAATCTCATCTGCTCTGTCATCATCGTTACCGTAGCGCGGGAAGTCACCCTCTACCTCAAAGTCTGTTGTAATTCCATCCTCATCGCGGATTGCTTTAACCTTTGCATATTTAATTGCAGACAGAGAGTCTACTACATGAGAAAATCCTGCGATACCTGTTGCAAAAGAACGGTCAACCTTTGTATCGATCAGAGCCATCTCTGCTGCTTCATAATAATATTTGTCATGCATATAGTGAATCATGTTCAGTGTTCCAACATACAGATGAGCCAGCCAGTCCATCATCTGATCATACTTCTTCACTACCTCATCATAGTCAAGATATTCAGAAGTAATCGGCTGATACTCCGGTCCTACCTGCTGTTTTGTCTTCTCATCTACACCACCATTGATTGCGTAAAGAAGGCATTTTGCAAGGTTTGCACGAGCACCGAAGAACTGGATCTCTTTACCTGTTTCTGTAGCAGATACACAGCAGCAAATGCTGTAGTCATCGCCCCATACCGGACGCATAACATCATCATTCTCATACTGGATTGAACTTGTTGTAATAGAAATATTTGCTGCATATTTCTTAAAGTTCTCAGGCAGTCTGGAAGAGTACAGTACAGTCAGGTTTGGTTCCGGAGCTGGTCCCATATCCTCCAGAGTATGAAGGAAACGGAAGTCGTTCTTTGTTACCATATGACGTCCGTCGATTCCCATACCTGCCACTTCCAGAGTCGCCCATACCGGGTCACCGGAGAACAGCTGATTGTAAGACGGAATACGTGCAAATTTTACCATACGGAATTTCATTACCATATGGTCAACAAGCTCCTGAGCCTCTTTCTCTGTAAGAGTACCGTTCTTCAGGTCTCTTTCAATATAAATATCAAGGAAAGTAGAAATACGTCCAACACTCATTGCAGCGCCGTTCTGAGTCTTGATCGCTGCAAGATATCCGAAGTACAGCCACTGGAAAGCTTCTCTTGCATCCTTAGCCGGCTGGGAGATATCAAAGCCATAAGTCTGAGCCATAGCTTTCATTCCCTCCAGAGCGCGGATCTGATCTGCGATTTCCTCACGAAGCTGGAAATCATAACGTCTCATACCCTGACGGTCACTTGCTGCAAAGTCTTTTTTCTTGCCTTCGATCAGAGCATCAATACCATAAAGAGCCACACGTCTGTAATCACCTACGATACGTCCACGGCCATAAGTATCCGGAAGACCGGTAAGAATCTTGTTGTGACGGGCAACCTTCATCTCTGGTGTGTAAATATCAAATACACCCTGGTTATGTGTTTTGAACTCGTAGTTGTTAAAGATATCTTTAATTTTGTCACTTACTTTATAACCGTAAGTTTCACATGCTTTTTCAGCCATTTTGATTCCGCCGTAAGGCATAAATGCACGTTTCAGTGGTTTATCAGTCTGAAGACCTACTACAGTTTCCAGATCTTTCATTTCTTCATCGATATATCCCGGGCCATATGCGGTAAGAGAAGTAACAACCTCTGTTTCCATATCCAGAACGCCGCCTTTGGCACGCTCTTCCTTCTGGAGCTCCTGAAGTTTACCCCAAAGCTTGTCTGTTGCCTCTGTCGGTCCTTCCAGGAAAGAAGCATCACCATCATATGGTGTATAGTTCATTTTGATAAAATTACGAACATCAATTTTTTCTTTCCAGCGCTTTCCATTAAAGCCTTCCCACTGTGTAAAATCTTTCATTTCAGCACCTCTTTCATATAAATGTCCTGCGGCTTTGAAATTATACCCGCAGGACTGTGTTATTAGTTATTTAATGTAAATTCCTCATTTACAAGCCAAGTGTATACCAGATTTAGTGGCTTGTCAATTCTTTAACACATGTTTTAGATAAAGTACAATCCGGGAATCTCCAAGCTGATAAACCGCCTGAAAATCCCCGGATCACAAATCATTTTTATTTATTATATCTACAATACAAACTTTTTTTGACTATCACTCATTCCAGAAGTCTGTTTTTGTTTTCAGTCCAATATCCTTTGCCCTGAAAACGGGATTTTTTCCCTGGGATTTCTGCCGGAAATAATCCTGCATACAATGGATAGCCGGTTTTGACAGGATCACGATCACCGGAAGATTGATCAGCGCCATCAGCCCCATCAAAACATCTGCCGTATCCCATACCACACTGAAATCCATGGTAGCCCCCAGGCATACAATCAGTGCTGCCGCCACCCGGAACGTATTCAGAAGAGCCTTTCCCGGAGTCTTATCACAGATATAGCGAAGTCCCATTTCCGCATAATAAAAGTTTCCAATCAGCGTCGTAAATGCAAACATAAACAATGCCACTGTTATAAACACACTTCCAAAGCTTCCCAGTGATCCTGCAACAGCCTCCTGAACATAAGGCATTCCTGCAATTCCGTTTTCCGGCGCAACTCCGGAACAAAGCAGCATAAAACCGGTAGCGCTGCAGATCACAATCGTATCAATATAAACAGAAAGCATCTGAACCAGTCCCTGTTTGGCCGGATGAGATACGCCTGCGGAAGCAGAGGCATTTGGCGCGGAGCCTACACCGGCTTCGTTAGAAAACAGCCCTCTTTTGATTCCCTGCATGATCGCAGATCCTGCAAATCCGCCAAAAATAGCCGAAAGATCAAATGCGCCTTTAAAAATTGACGCGATCACTCCGGGAAGAAGATTCAAATGTGTGATAACAATAAAAAGAGAAACTCCAATATAAAAAATCCCCATCAGAGGAACGATCACCTCCGTGATCCTGGAAATACGTTTGCTTCCTCCAAAAATGCAGATACCAAAGATCAGCGCCAGAATCACCCCTACCACCAACGGTGTCGTCCCCGGCTGATAAAAACCATATCTCCGAAAAGAATCTGAAATATTAAAGGAGGCTACCATATTGAAACCGCCCATGTAGGTCACAATAAGAACAGACGCAAACACGATACCCAGCCATCTTTTTTTCAGAACAGCCTGGATATAATAAGCAGGCCCTCCATAAGAACTTCCGTCTGCTGCCTTTCTTTTATAAATCTGTGCCAGTGAACTTTCAATAAACGCAGACGCACTTCCCAGAAGTGCAGTCAGCCACATCCAGAACATAGCCCCCGGACCTCCGATACAAAGAGCTGTGGAAATCCCTGCTATATTTCCGGTTCCCACCCTGGATGCTGTGGAAATCATCAGCGCCTGAAAAGAAGAAATTGATTTTTCATCTTCCTTTGGCTCCATAACCACCCGGATCGCTTCTTTTAATGCACGGAACTGGATTCCTTTTGTTCTTACAGTAAAATAGATTCCCGCTCCAACCAGCAGGATGATCAGAATATAACTGTACATCCAGTTGCTCAGCACGCTTACGACTTTGCCGTATGCTTCAATAATCCCTGAAAACAATCTTCAGTACCTCCTGTTTTTATTGTGTGTAAAGCATCTGTATTCTATCATATAAATAAAAGCTGCCGCAAGAAGATTCCTCATACCTTTCTAAAATCCAGAAACTTAATTTTGATACTCATTATTTTCGAACAAAATATTGTACAAATTTTTCTTCCAATTTTTATATATTTTTCACAAAGATACAGTGTTCATTTTTTCTATATTGACATTTTTGTACACAAAGCTCATAATATGCTCATAAATTGGTTCAACCAATGAACCACCATACCAAAAAGGAGGAGCTATCATGACAGACAATCAGGATTTACTGGCAATGACACATGTAGGAGAAGATCCATCAAAATATATGAAATCGGTCACACCGCCCATTTTTATGAATTCTCTTCATGTATTTGATTCTGTTGATGATTATTTTGCAGTGGATATTTTTAAGGATGAATATTATTACGGAAGAGCATCCAATCCTACTGTAACCATTCTTGAGAAAAAAATGGCCGCTCTTGAGCACGGAAGCAGAGCTGTTGTTTTTTCTGCCGGAATGGCTGCCTGTGCAGCTGCTATACTTGCAGTATGTAAAACAGGAAGTCATGTGATCTGTATGAAGGCAAGCTATGGTCCCGTACAGCATCTTCTTAATGATTTCCTGAAAGAAAAAATGGAGATCACCGTAACCTATGTAGATGGCACCGATCTGAAAGACTTCCAGGAAGCCATCCGGCCTGAAACCGATATGATCATACTGGAAAGTCCGTCCACACTTATCTTTTCTGTTGTTGACCTTGAAGGTGTTGCAAAACTGGCTCATGAGCACGGCATCAAAACCTATATCGACAACACTTATTCTACACCGGTCTTCCAGAAACCACTTGATATGGGAATTGATATTGTAATGCATACCATGACAAAATACATTGGAGGACACAGCGATCTGATCGGTGGTGTACTGATCTCCAAAGACGAAGAATTCATGCAGAAAATTATGGTACAGAGAGACTGGTTTGGCGGTGTCCTTGGACCTATGGAAGCATGGCTGGCCATCAGAGGACTTCGTACACTTGACGTCCGTATGCAGAGACATTATGAAACTGCTATGAAAGTAGCAGAATTTCTGGAAAACCATCCAAAGGTAAAACATGTATATTTCACCGGACTGAAATCCCATCCGCAGTATGAACTTGCCCGTAAGCAGCAAAAAGGTGAATGCGGCCTTATGAGTATTGAGATCGATGGTTCCGCTGAGGATACAGCAAAATTTGTTGACAGCCTGAAGATCTTTGAACGCGGCTGCTCCTGGGGTGGTTTTGAAAGTCTTGCTATTGCCTATACTTATAACTGGTCAGAAGAGGAACAGGCTTTCCATAATCTGAACAGAAGCATTGTACGACTGCACTGCGGTCTTGAGGGAGCAGAAAATCTCATCGAAGATCTTTCACAGGCTCTTGATAAAATCTGATTGAGAGGACATAATTATGGGAGAAAATACCAGAGAAAAAAAGACTCCTGGGCTTGGACTTGCACTTCTGCCCCTGGTGTTTATGTTTGTAGTTTTATTTTTAGGACTGATCATTTTTAAAGTGGATATTAAAATCCTTCTTTTGATCTGCGCAGCATTTACCATTATTCTTTGTCTCTTCCTTGGCTATACCTGGAAGGATGTAGAAAATGAGATTGTAGAAAAACTGGGAAAAGCATTTCCTGCCATCATGATCCTGATCACCGTAGGACTTATGATCGGAGCATGGATCGTCAGCGGAACAATTCCATTCCTGGTATACATTGGACTACAGATCATCAATCCGAAATTTATCATTGTAACCTCTTTCCTGGTTACTGTTATCCTTTCTGTCAGCACCGGAACCTCATGGGGAGCTGCCGGAACAGTCGGAGCCGCACTTATGAGTGTTGCAGCCGGCATGGGTGCTCCGCTTCCTGCTGTAGCAGGTGCTATTGTAGCCGGAGCATATTTCGGGGATAAAATGTCTCCTCTTTCAGACAGTACCAATATGTCTGCTATCGCCAGCGGAACTAATCTGTATAAGCATATCGGACACATGTTTTATACTACGATTCCGGGATTTATCATCAGCTGTATCGTATATGTTATCGCAGGTATTTCCTTTGCAGGAAGCGGCGAGATCTCACAGGTAGATTCCATCATCAGTACACTTGCCAAACTTTTTGATCTGAGTATGCCTATGGGACTTTTGCTTCTGATGCCTCCGGTTATCGTTATTGCAGGCTCTCTTCTTAAAAAACCTACAATCCCTGTTATGATGATTTCTTCTGCAGTTGCAGTAATCATTGCCATGACAGTTCAGGGATTTTCTTTCCAGACTTGTGCTGCAAGTATGGTAGGCGGTTTCAAGATGGAAATGTTTACCAATCCATCCATTGACCTTGCGGGAATCGTACAGGAAGTACCTAATCTTCTTCAAAGAGGTGGTATGTCCTCTATGATGAACACTGCATTAATGGCATTCTGTGCCTTTGGCTTTATTGGAGCCCTGACTGTTTCCGGATGTCTGGATGTAATTCTCAGTCATATCATGAAGCACATCCACGGAACCGGACAGCTTATTACCGTAACAACTCTTCTGGGAATCATCATCATTACTGTTATCGGAGAAGCATCTGTAACCTTCCTGATGATCGGAGGACTGTTCCGCGGAGAGTATATCAAACGAGGACTGGAAACCAAGAATCTTTCCCGTACTCTGGAAGACAGTATCACTGTGGTGGAACCACTTGTGCCATGGTCCCTTGCAGGTGTCTACATGACATCTACTCTGGGTGTACCTACTGCACAGTATGCACCATGGGCATGTCTCTGCTATACAGGTGTGATTTTTGCCATTATCTGGGGATTTACCGGATTTGGTATTGCTAAGATCAAAAAGGGCGGAGATAATTACGACGAATACGTCGAACTGACAGGAAAAGAATTATAAAAGCGAAAACAGCAGATAAATCCTGAAAAAGGGATCTATCTGCTGTTTTTTATTATTTTGAATGATTAATAAGAGAAAAACCATGTTCCAGAATCTCATCAATAGCAGCCAGTGCTGCAGGGGTATTAGATTGTGAAATGGCCTGTGCCAGCTGCAGATGCTGGGGAACGGTTTCCAGCCAAATAGAATCATTTTCCCCGTCTTCATTTTCTCTTTGTATAAAGCGGGTATCACGTACTCCCTGTATCACCTGATGAATCGATTTATTTCTTCCCATTTCATATAATTTTGTATGGAAACTGTAGTCCAAGGTATGACTGTATATATTATGAGAATATTTTTCCATAAGTTCAGAAGCAATAGAGATTAAATTTTCTTTCTCTTCAGAAGTCCCTCTGCTGATAGCATTCAAAACGGCCTGATGATCCAGAATCGTCTGAAGCTCCTGAAGTTCTTCCGTTGTACATTCTGTAAGACGGAAAGTAATGGAACTATTTTCCCCATACGGATCTTTTACAAAAACACCACTGCCTGTTTTTACATAAATAAGCCCTCTGTCTTCAAGAATACGCAGTGCTTCTCTTACAGAATTTCTGCTGGTCTGAAGCATGGCAGCCATATCACGCTCCGACGGCAGTTTATCCTCCGGCTGCAGATTATTTAATTTTATGTAACTGTAGATTGCATCAGAAATCTTAAGATAAAGCGAATCTTTTTCTACTGGTTTTAATAAAATATCCGTTTTTTTCATACTGTCCTCTTTCATCATTGATGATTTTATATGTAAAATTATATGCCGAAACATATAAAATCGTCAAGCGGATATCCTGTACAGATCTAAAATATACATTAAAAACAGCCATCACCGAAAAGTAATGACTGTTCTGTCTGTGTCATTATATTATCTGCAGATCTCCATTCCGCATGGAAGAGCTTCTCCGGCTGCTTCTCGATCGCCTGTCACAACCTCATACATGCGAAAACCTCCTGAGAAATTTCTGCAGTCATACCCTTCCTGTGCCAGTATCCTGTACGCAATATAGCTTCTCAGCCCACTCTGACAGATAATGTATACCTTTTTATTTTTATCCAGCTCCGAAAGTCTGTCACGAAGTTCATCCACCGGAATATTGATAAAGCCCTCTATATGGCCCCTGCTGTACTCCCATGGTGTCCTTGTATCCAAAAGGATCACACTTCCGTCACGGGGAAGTCCTTCCACATCTTCGATAAAGAACTGCTTCAATCTGCCCTCAGCTATATTTTCTATCATAAATCCGGCCATATTTACAGGATCTTTTGCTGAAGAATAAGGAGGTGCATAAGCCAGATCCAGTTCTTTAAGCTGAAGTGCTGTGATTCCGGCATACATAGAAGCTGCAAGTACATCGATTCTCTTGTCAACTCCATCATAACCTGCGATCTGTGCTCCAAGAAGTTTATAACTTTCTTTTTCAAAGATCACCTTCATAGTCATAAGCTTTCCGCCCGGATAGTAGGAAGCATGATTTGCAGGTGATAAATAAACCTTATCATAATCAATACCAGCTTTCTGAGCTGTCCGTTCATTGATTCCTGTAGATGCCACTGTCATATCAAACACTTTTATTACGGAAGATCCCTGAGATCCCGGATAATGGCTGTCTCCTCCACAGATATTATCAGCAGCAATCCGTCCCTGCTTATTTGCCGGACCTGCCAGCGAGATCAGAGCTTTTTCTCCAGTAATATAATGTTTTACCTCTACTGCATCGCCTGCCGCATAAATATTCGGCACGGAAGTCTCCATTCGGTCATTAACCACAATACTTCCCTTTATTCCAAATTCCAGTCCTGCCTCTCTGGCAAGATGAGAATCCGGAGAAACACCAATGGCAAGGATCACCATATCAGCTTCCAACGGCTGCTCATCCTTCAGAAGCACTCGGGTTCCTTTTTCTCCCTTTTCAAATCCTGCTACCGTATGACCAAGCATCAGTTTCACTCCGCGGCTTCTCATTTTTCCATGTACAAAGGCTGCCATATCGGAGTCCAGAGGATTCATCAGCTGTTTCGGTCGCTGTACAATAGTCACATCCATTCCCAGCTCTCTGAGATTTTCTGCCAGTTCCAGACCAATATAACCTCCTCCTGCCAAGACTACAGATCTGGGATGATTTTTTTCTACAAATTCACGGATCTTAAAAGTATCCTCAACTGTTCTCAACGTAAAAAGATTGTCAATCTCTGTTCCGGGAAGATCCGGCCACACTGGTTTTGCTCCTGTAGAAATCAAAAGTTTATCATAGCTTTCCTCAAAAACATCTCCGGTATTCAGATTTTTTACTTCAACAGTCTGTTTCTCCGGGTTGATCCTGGTCACTTCATGTTTTACTCGCATTTCAATCTGAAAACGCTTCCAGAAACTTTCCGGCGTCTGCAAAGTCAGTTCTTCCTTATCTGTGATCACACCTCCAATATAATAAGGCAGTCCACAGTTTGCATAAGAAATATAACCTGATTTTTCAAAAACAATGATCTGTGCCTTTTCATCCAGTCTGCGTATTCTGGCTGCTGCAGTTGCTCCTCCTGCAACACCTCCAATAATAACAACCTTCATTTTATCTTTCCACCTTTCCACGGTAACTGCTGATACCGCCAAGATTTGTAACTCTTGCATAACCCATCTGCTGAAGCTGTGCTGCTGCCATTCGACTTCTCGCTCCACTTAAACAGTATACAAAAAGGGGAACTGCTTTATCGATCAGTTTTTCCACCTTTCCGATCTCCTGAAGAGGAATATTCCAGCTTCCGGGAACCCTTCCCTCCAAATATTCCTGCTGAGTTCTTACATCAAGAAGAACTGCATCCTTAGTATTTTTATAGATTTCAATTCCTTCATTGAAATCAGATCCTTTAAAAAAATCAAATAATCCCATTTTATTTTCTCTCCTGTTTTATACGGGTGCTTTTCCCCTCTTGCTCCATATCCTGATCGTATCGTTAACGTTTAATTCCTTGCCATTCCATCTACGCTGAGCACTACGCCTGTAATATAAGACGCCTCATCGGAAGCAAGAAATACAAATGCATTTGCAATATCTTCCGGCTGTCCCAATCTCCTAAGCGGAATCTGTGCGATCATTGGATCGATCACGCTTTTGGGAACTGCCTTCATCATATCTGTTTCTGTGATTCCCGGTGCTACTGCATTTACACGAATTCCTTTCGGACCAAGTTCTCTTGCCAGAGAAACAGTCAGACCGTTTACTGCAAATTTAGATGCCGGATATGCAATACCACTGGACTGTCCATATATGCTCACCATGGAAGAAGTACTTAAGATTACACCATTCCCTCTGGCAACCATACATTCTGAGGCAGCCCTTGTCGCATTAAATACACCTTTTACATTCAGATCCATGACCCTGTCAAAATCCTCTTCTGTATACTCCACAAAAGGAGTACTTTCTGAAACACCTGCATTATTAACCAGGATATCCACACATCCATATTTTGATGTTGCTTCCCGAAATTCGTTTCTTACACTTTCCAGACTGCTAAGATCCGGGCTGATCCCTGCAATGATCCTGTCCGGATATTTTTCTTTCAGGCTTTCTACCGCCTTGTCTGCTGATTCCTGAGAACTGGCTGCCAGAATCACTGTTGCTCCCTCTCTCAGAAACGCATCTGCCGTTGCATAACCGATACCTCTGCTTCCGCCTGTAATAATTGCTACTTTATCTTTTAACCTCATAGGGGATACCTCCTTATCCTTTATGTCTGTATCATATACTTTCGTAAAAGATCTGTCTGTGATATTGTCACCTAATGGTTTTTACCTAAAAAAAGATGTAGAAAACATCTATTTTCTACATCC
>NZ_CABVDF010000030.1:0-19936 GCF_902497045.1 uncultured Blautia sp.
AAATAATATAAAAAATAAAAAGAAAGAACATCCCAGGCAGGATGAAAAGAGGAAAAGACGATGGCTATTTTAGTGGACAGAAAGAATTCCCTGTTTACGCTGTGTACAAAAAGCAGCATGTATCAGATGAAGGCGGACTCACTGGGCGTCCTTCTTCACACGTATTATGGAAAAAGAACAGAGAATATGGATTTTTCATACCTAATCCAGAAAAGAGACCATGGATTTTCCGGAAATCCTTATGAGGCTGGAATGGACAGGACGTATTCTCTGGATACGCTTCCTCAGGAGTATTCCTGCTTTGGGGGCGGCGATTACCGGGAAAGTGCTCTGGCTGTGAGAGATGTGTACGGATCTTCTGCTGTAGATCTGAGATATGAAGGTTATGAGATTCTGGAAGGAAAATATCAGATTCCCGGACTTCCGGCTTTTTATGAAGAGAATCCGGGACAGGCGGAGACGCTTGTGATCACCATGAAAAATGAAAGAAAAAATCTTCTTGTAAAGCTTTTTTATGGTGTGTTTGAGGAACTGGATCTTATGACAAGAACAGTTTCTGTGGAAAACTGCGGAGAAGATCCGGTGTACCTGGAACGTGTCATGTCTTTATGCCTGGATCAGCCTTACGGAAACTGGGACTGGATGACCTTTTATGGAAGACATGAAATGGAGCGTCAGGTATCCAGAACTGCCATACATCATGGTATCCAGTCGGCAGGCGGAGTTCGGGGAACCTCCAGCCACCAGTACAATCCATTTGTGATGGTTGCAGACCCGAAGGCATCAGAGACCCAGGGAAACTGCTATGGATTTTCTCTTTTGTACAGCGGGAATTTTCTGGCAGAAGCGGAAAAAGATCAGTTCAATCAGACAAGAGTGCTGATGGGCATCCACCCGGGAAATTTCCGATATAAGCTGGAAAAGGGAGAAAGTTTTTATGCGCCGGAGGCTGCGCTGGTCTACAGCGACAAAGGTTTTGAAAAAATGACCCATGTTTTTCACCGGGCAATTAGAAATAATCTGTGCAGAGGAAAATTCAAAAATGCAAGGAGACCGGTGCTGATCAATAACTGGGAAGGTACATACTTTGATTTTACCGGGGATAAACTGATCGCCATGGCAAAGGATGCGGCAGACATGGGTGTGGAGCTTTTTGTTATGGATGACGGATGGTTTGGAAAAAGAGACGATGATAACAGCGGTCTGGGAGACTGGCAGGTTAATGAGAAAAAGCTTGGCTGTACTTTGCAGGAGCTTTCAGAAAAAATTCATGGTCTCGGAATGAAATTTGGTATCTGGTACGAACCGGAGTGCGTGTCTCAGGACAGCGATCTTTACCGGGCGCATCCGGACTGGGCATTCCAGATTCCGGGAAGAAATCCGGTAAGATCCCGGAATCAGCTGGTTCTTGACTTTTCCAGACAGGATGTGCGGGATCATATTTTTAAGGAGATGGTACAGGTTCTGGATAAAGCAGATGTGGACTATCTGAAATGGGACTTTAACAGAAGCATCTGTGATGTATATTCTGCCCAGCTTCCTGCAGACCGTCAGGGAGAGGTGCTTCATCGTTATGTGCTTGGTCTGTATGAATTTCTGGACCGTCTGGGCAGAAGATATCCGGATATGCTTATTGAAGGCTGCAGCGGTGGAGGCGGACGATTTGATGCAGGAATGCTTCACTATACCCCTCAGATCTGGTGCAGTGATGATACAGATGCCATTGAGCGTCTGGAAATCCAGTATGGAACCTCCTTCTGTTATCCGGTCAGCGCTATGGGAGCGCATGTTTCTGCCTGCCCTAATCATCAGACCGGAAGGACCACACCACTTGGCACAAGGGCAACAGTAGCTATGGCAGGAACCTTTGGGTATGAGCTGGATCCGGCTAAGCTGACAGAAGAGGAAAAGGAAGAGATACGAAAGCAGATCTGCCGGTTTAAGGAGTATTATGAACTGATCCAGAGAGGCGACTACTTCCGTCTGACAGCGCCTTCTGAGGAACGGCATTATGCCGCCTGGGAGTTTGTCAGTTCGGATCAGAAGGAAGCGCTGGTAAGCGTTGTTGCATCTAAGGTAAGGACAAACGATCCGCCTGCCCGGGTATTGTTAAGAGGGCTGAAAGAAGAGGGCATTTACCTTCTGGAAGGCAGAGAATATACAGGGGGAGCGCTGATGTACGGCGGTCTTCCGCTGCCGGAGGCAAAGGTGGAGTACCAGAGCTGGGAGTTTTATCTGAGATTAAAGAACTAAAGTTAAGAAAAATATCTAAAATAACAGGCAGGAGCAAAGGGGATTTCTCTTTGTTCCTGCTTGTCATTTTCACCGGCAGATGATAAAATTGATTCCATGACAAAAGCCGCCGGAGAGCGGAAGAAACAGACCATCAACGAATCAACAGATACAGGAGAATTTATGAGTATTTATGAATCATTGAACAATATGCAGCAGGAGGCTGTTTACCATACCGAAGGCCCTCTTCTGATCCTGGCAGGAGCAGGATCCGGAAAGACCAGAGTGCTGACTCACAGGATTGCTTATCTTATTGCAGAAAAGGGTGTGAATCCATGGAACATCCTTGCCATTACTTTTACCAATAAGGCCGCCCAGGAAATGAGGGAACGTGTGGATAAAATCGTGGGAATGGACGGAGGAAGCGTATGGGTTTCCACGTTTCATTCTACATGCGTAAGAATCCTGCGCAGACATGCGGACAGGATCGGATATGACAATAATTTTACCATTTATGATACAGACGATCAGAAAACACTGATGAAGGATGTGTGCAGACGGCTGAATGTGGATACGAAAAAATATAAGGAACGTTCCCTTCTGGCACAGATCTCTCATGCCAAGGACGAGCTGATCACTCCGGATGAAATGCTTTTGAATGCAGCGGACTTTAATGAGAAAAAGGTTGCGGAGATCTACCGTGAATACCAGAATTCTTTAAGAAGGAATAATGCCCTTGATTTTGATGATCTGATCGTAAAAACAGTGGAATTGTTTCAGCACTGCGATCAGGTACTGGAGCAGTATCAGGAGCGTTTCCGCTATATTATGGTAGACGAGTACCAGGATACCAATACGGTACAGTTTAAATTTGTCAGCCTTCTGGCTTCCCGTTATGGAAATCTCTGTGTGGTAGGTGATGATGACCAGTCAATTTATAAATTCCGTGGCGCTAATATCGGAAACATCCTTGGATTCGAACGGGTATTTCCGGACGCAAAGGTGATCCGTCTGGAACAGAATTACCGCTCTACCCAGAATATCCTTAATGCAGCCAATGACGTGATCGCCAATAATACAGAGCGTAAGCCAAAGACTCTGTGGACAGAGAATCCTGAGGGGGATAAGCTTCATTTCCGTCAGTTTATGAATGGATTTGAGGAAGCCGAGTATGTTGTTGGAGATATATCCAAAAAACATAGGGAAGGCACATGCCGGTATCGTGACTGCGCCATCCTTTACAGGACAAATGCCCAGTCCCGTCTTTTTGAAGAAAAATGTCTTCTGGCCAATATTCCC
This sequence comes from uncultured Blautia sp., assembly GCF_902497045.1. Classification (NCBI taxonomy): domain Bacteria; kingdom Bacillati; phylum Bacillota; class Clostridia; order Lachnospirales; family Lachnospiraceae; genus Blautia; species uncultured Blautia sp. The sequence continues at coordinate 3,532 of NZ_CABVDF010000030.1, forward strand.
TATAAGATCGTTGGCGGTGTGAACTTCTACGCCCGTAAAGAGATCAAGGATTTGCTGTCTTATATGAAAACTATAGATAATGCGGCAGATGATCTGGCTGTTCGCCGTATTCTGAATGTACCGAAAAGAGGGATAGGAGCCACCACCATTGGAAGAGTTCAGGAATATGCAGATCATATGCAGGTCAGCTTTTATGATGCGCTCCGTGTGTCAGAGGAAATTCCGTCCATCGGACGTGCCCAGTCCAAGATCGATGGTTTTGTTACTTTTATCCAGTCACTGAAAAGCAAGGCAGCTGCCTATACGGTTCAGGAGCTCCTGGAGGAGATCATTGATCTTACCGGATATGCAGATGAATTAAGAGAAGAAGATACGGAAGAATCCAGAGCAAGACTGGAAAATATCGATGAGCTGATCTCCAAGACCGTTTCTTATCAGGAAGCTATGGCTGCAGAGGGAAGAGAGGCTTCTTTATCCGGATTTTTGGAAGAGATTGCACTGATCGCGGATATTGACTCTGTAGATCCGGATCAGGATTATGTTCTTCTGATGACGTTACATAGCGCTAAAGGACTGGAATTTCCTTATGTATATCTGGCAGGAATGGAAGACGGGGTGTTTCCAAGCAGTATGTGTATTTTTTCCGGAGATCTTTCAGATATGGAGGAGGAACGCCGTCTTTGCTATGTGGGGATCACAAGAGCTATGAAAGACCTTACCCTCACCTGTGCACAGCAGAGGATGATCAGAGGAGAGACACAGTACAACCGCGTGTCCCGGTTTGTCAGAGAAATTCCAAGGGAACTGGTGGAACTTGGACATACCATTCAGGAGAAAAAACCAAAAATACAGGAAACTTCTTCTGCAAAAAGCAGTTATATGCAGATGAAAATGGCATTTCAGTCAAAGGCATTCCAGCCGCAGAGCTTTACGGTGAAAAAGGCCGATTCTCTGGATTATGGAGTAGGAGATACGGTACGCCATGTGAAGTTTGGTGTAGGCATGGTCAAGGATATTGTTGAAGGCGGAAGAGATTATGAGGTTACGGTAGATTTCGACCGTGTAGGAATAAAGAAGATGTTTGCCGGTTTTGCAAAGCTTAAGAAAATCTAAAATTTTATATATCTTATGGTAAAATCTTACGGTTGGTGTTATACTATAACCTATAGATCAATGTAGGCAGGAAACGTTTTTGCGGGGAACTGCCTGTGTGACGGCAGTGAGTATGCCGACGGAAAAAAGAGAGGATGGTGCGCATATGAACATGAATACTAAAATCGAAGAGTTACTGGCAGTTTTAAAGAAAAAAGAAGATGACAAACAGAAAAATACAGTCCTCTGGGTGTTGGCCATTATTGGCGCCGTTGCTGCAGTAGCAGGAATTGCTTTTGCTGTTTATCGTTTCTTTACGCCGGATTATCTGGAAGATTTTGAAGAAGATTTTGATGATGATTTCGATGATTACTTCGAGGACGAGGAAGAATAAAAACCGACAGCTCCGGTTGATACCGGGGCTGTTTTCTTGATGAACCGGGAAATAGGTATATTTTACACTGATTTTCCTGCTGCATCAGAAATACTTGGAGAGAATGCGCTCAGGGTCAGCGCGGCAGAAATTTGATTATTTTGATGAAAAGGAGTTTTTGAAGACAGAAATTATATGAAAAAAGGTGAGATATACGAAGGCATTATAGAAAAAGTGGATTTTCCCAATAAGGGTTATGTGATTCTGGAGGATCAGAAGATCCTGATAAAAAACGGGATCCCCGGGCAGAAAGTCCGGTTTGTGATTCAGAAGAAACGAAAAAATAAAGCTCAGGGAAGGATACTGGAAATTATGGAAAAGTCTTCTCTGGAAAAACGGGAACCGGTGTGCTCATCCTTTCCCCAGTGCGGCGGCTGTATGTACCAGACCATGTCCTATGAAGATCAGCTTCAGATGAAGGAGCGGCAGATCCGGGAACTTCTGGAGGAGGTTCTGATAAGAGAAGGCCAGGTTGATAAAGAGGGAAATGCTGATTTTGTATGGGAAGGGATCCATGGAAGTCCCGAAGAGTTCTGCTATCGGAATAAGATGGAATTTTCTTTTGGAGATGAGTATAAGGACGGACCGCTTTCTCTCGGGCTTCACAAAAAAGGCAGTACCTATGATGTGCTGAATACAGACGACTGTAAGCTTGTCCATAAAGATATGACAGATATTCTGACATGTGTCCGTGATTATTTCAGAGAAAGAGGGGTATCCTATTATAGAAAAATGCAGCATGTAGGATATCTCCGTCATCTTCTGGTGAGACGGGGAGTGACAACAGGTGAGATCCTTGTGCATCTGGTTACTACCAGCCAGGAGCAGCATGATCTGGAACCCCTGAAAGAACAGCTTCTTTCTCTGCAGCTGGAAGGAAAGATTGTGGGAATCATGCATATTATTAATGATTCTCTTTCCGATGTGGTAAAAAGTGATGAGACAAGGATCCTGTACGGGAAGGATTGGTTTTATGAAACTCTGCTGGGATTGAAGTTCCGCATCAGTACGTTTTCTTTCTTTCAGCCAAATTCCTTGGCGGCAGAGGTTCTGTATTCTGTGGTCCGTTCATATGTTGAAGATGCAAGAGGTATGGAAGTGTTTGATCTTTACAGCGGGACGGGAACGATTGCCCAGCTGCTGGCTCCTGTAGCCAGGGAAGTGATCGGCGTGGAGATCGTAGAGGAAGCGGTAGAGGCGGCACGGAAAAACGCAGAGCTTAACGGGCTTTCCAATTGTCGTTTTATAGCCGGAGATGTTCTGAAGGTATTGGATGATCTTACGGAAAAACCAGATATGATCATTTTGGATCCGCCTCGTGAGGGAGTACATCCCAAAGCCCTTCCGAAGATTCTTTCTTATGGAGTAAAGCGTATCGTATATGTATCCTGTAAGGCAACCAGTCTTGCAGAAGATATGGAAACATTTCTCCACGCAGGCTATCGTCTGGAAAAAGCCTGCTGTGTAGATCAGTTCTGCCAGACAGTCTGGACAGAGGCTGTGGCAGTTTTCGTCAGGGAGTGAGACAGCATGGAGAACAGAGTAGAGCGAAAGAAAAAATTTATCATCAATGTTGTATTTTATGCGCTGATAGCTATATTGGTGTGGGTGGCATGTAAATATCTGGTATCTCCTATGATGCCTTTTATCATTGCTTTTGTTGTAGCGGCAGTGATTCAGGTTCCTGTAAGAAAAATAAAAACAGATCCCAAAAAGAAAAAAATAATATCAATTGTGTTTTGTGCTGTATTTTACGGACTGCTGTTTCTTCTGGCGGCCTGGGCGGGACTGAGACTTTTGGATGGAGTCGGAGGTCTGGTGCGTAAGGTGCCTCATTTTTACAATACTACGGTAGTGCCTGTGTTTGAGGCGATTTCTGATTATCTGGAAGAGTCTATGGCTTCTGTGCACCCGTCTGTAGCAAAGACCATTGAAAATTCTTTTGAGGAGATGACAAATAATCTGGGGACTTATGTTTCCAGCTTCTCCATGAAAGTGGTACAGATTCTGTCAGGGGGAATCAGTGGGATTCCAAGTTTTGTGATCAAGCTTGTGATCACAGTTGTAGCTACGTTTTTCTTTGTGGGAGATTATGACGGAATCACATCCTTTTTCAAAAAGCTTCTGACGCCAAAACAGCTGGCTTTTGTAGAAAAGGGACAGTCTTATGTAAAGAATGTATTATTTATTTATATCAGATCCTACAGCTTTCTGTTTCTGCTGACTTTTGCGGAACTGTGTGCAGGAATGTTCCTTCTGGGTATGCCGTATCCTGCTCTTCTGGCTTTGGGGATTGCGGTATTTGATATCCTTCCGGTGCTGGGAACAGGAGGCGTACTTCTTCCGTGGGCTGCAGTCCTCTTTATTATAGAGGAACATGGACTTGCAATTGGGCTTCTTGTGCTTTACCTGGTAATTTTAGTGGTAAGGAATATGGTGGAACCCAGGATTGTAGGGCGCCAGATCGGTCTCCATCCTCTGGCGACTCTGGCGGCTTTGTTCCTGGGCCTGAAGCTGTTTGGACTTGTGGGACTGGTTGCTTTTCCGGTTGCTTTGACCGTACTGGTGAATTTCAGCCGGGAGGAATTAATGGAAAAATTATAAAATTTGTGGGAAGATAGGATTTTGTTTATTGTTTTCCACAGACGATGCAAATGATAAAAAGGCAGATCATGTACTGTGCTGTGTTTCCTGGTAAACCTCGCAAGGTACTGTGATCTGCCTTTTTATCTCTGTATCTGAAGGTGGATAACAGCTAAATAAAAATACGCTGGCCAATTGCCGGCTTTTGTCCTGCGGTGCCATCCGTCACGGGAACAGGTAAGCCGTAGTAATCCACTCCTGCATGCCCTTTACAAACAAAAAAATCATATTCTGTATATTTCAATAAACATAAATACAGAAAACATATTGACAAAGTGAATATTCGGGGATATAATACAATCAAACATATGAATAATTGTTCATATGACAAAATGTAAAGGAGAAGGTACAATGAAAAAAACTTATAAGATTGAAGTGGATTGTGCAAACTGCGCAAACAAAATGGAACAGGCAGCAAAAAATACTGCAGGAGTTAAAGATGCGACTGTAAACTTTATGATGCTGAAGATGATTGTGGAATTTGAGGATGGACAGGATCCGAAGGCAGTTATGAAAGAAGTTTTGAAAAACTGCAAAAAAGTAGAGGATGACTGTGAGATATATTTATAAAAGCCAGTCAGAAATGTGACAGGGAGATAACTGCCAACAGGAATGCCGGGAGCATTCTGACTGTGGATCAAGGTATAAAAGGAGCAGATTATGAATAAAAAACAGAAAAAAATGCTGATCCGTATAATTGTTGCTGCTGTGCTGGTTGCAGTACTGTCAATGCTTCCGTTGGAAGGATACTTACGGGCTGCTTTGTTTATGATTCCGTATCTTGTGATTGGATATGATATTCTTCAGAAGGCATGGAAAGGAATTCGGAACAGACAGATATTTGACGAGAATTTTCTGATGGCAGTTGCCACTGTAGGTGCTCTTTGTCTGGGAGATTTTAAAGAAGGAACGGCAGTTATGCTGTTTTATCAGATTGGTGAGCTTTTTCAAAGCTATGCTGTGGGAAAAAGCCGCCGGAATATCAGTGAACTTATGGATATCCGTCCGGATTATGCAAATGTGGAAAGAGACGGGAAACTGGAACAGGTGGATCCGGATGAGGTGGAAGTGGGAAGCGTGATCGTGGTACAGCCAGGTGAAAAAGTTCCCATTGATGGTACTGTCATAGAAGGAAACTCAACTCTGAATACAAGTGCTCTGACCGGAGAAAGTCTTCCGAGAGAAGTAAAGGAAGACGATGAGATCATCAGTGGATGCATCAATATGTCCGGAGTGCTGAAAATCCGTACTACAAAAGAATTTGGAGAATCTACAGTTTCCAAAATTCTGGATCTGGTAGAAAATTCAAGTTCCAGAAAATCCAGATCAGAAAACTTTATTTCCAAATTTGCCCGTTATTATACACCGATCGTCTGTTATAGCGCCCTGGCGCTGGCTTTGCTTCCGCCGATTATCCGGATGCTGTTTATGGGAATGACCCCTCAGTGGGGAGAGTGGATCTACCGGGCCCTTACCTTCCTTGTTATCAGCTGTCCCTGTGCGTTGGTCATCAGCATTCCATTAAGCTTTTTTGCTGGAATCGGAGGAGCCAGCAAGGCAGGTGTTCTGGTAAAAGGTTCAAACTATCTGGAAACACTTGCGCAGACAAAATATGTTGTTTTTGATAAAACAGGTACACTTACCAAGGGTGTTTTTGAGGTTTGTGGAGTCCATCACAATACACTGGAAGATCATAAAATACTGGAATATTCAGCCATGGCAGAATGTGCGTCATCACATCCTATCAGTAAAAGTCTTCAGAAGGCTTATGGAAAGGAAATTGATCGCAGCCGTGTGACAGATATCCGGGAGATCAGCGGAAATGGTGTGACTGCAATTGTGGATGACGTATCTGTTGCAGTAGGAAATGGTAAACTTATGGACAGCCTGGGAATTAAGTATGTGGAATGCAGTCAGGTTGGAACGATTGTCCATGTAGCTTTGGACGGTCAGTATGCCGGTCATATTCTGATTGCAGACGTGCTGAAGCCTACATCTGCAGAAGCAGTCAGACAGTTAAAAAAATCAGGTATAAGAGAAACCGTCATGCTTACCGGAGATATGGAGCGAGTGGCCCGTCAGGCAGCTTCAGAAATCGGTGTGGATAAGGTTTACAGCGAACTTCTTCCTGCAGATAAAGTTGCGAAAGTAGAAGAAATGATCAACAGGAAAGGGGCAAAAGAAAAGCTTGCGTTTGTAGGCGACGGAATTAATGATGCTCCGGTGCTTTCCAGAGCAGATATAGGAATTGCCATGGGCGCTTTGGGATCAGACGCAGCTATTGAAGCTGCAGATGTAGTGCTTATGGATGATGATCCTCTGAAAGTGGCAAAAGCAGTACGAATTGCCAGAAAATGTATGAGGATCGTATATGAAAATATTTATTTTGCCATTGGAATCAAAATTCTTTGTTTGATTTTGGGAGCAGTGGGAATTGCCAATATGTGGCTTGCAATCTTTGCGGACGTAGGGGTAATGGTAATTGCTGTTCTGAATGCAATTCGTGCTTTGTTTGTAAATAAGCTTTAATGCTGCTGCAAACCAGATGAATGTATAGAAGTATTTCAGATGTTGTAATATTTATGTGCAAAGCTCCCCGGTATGTGCTATGATAGAACGGAAAGGCGGGATAAACCGGATGACAGAAGAAAAAGAAATTCTTTGCTGTGATACAGTAGAGACTCACGAGGAACTTTTGAAAATCGTAGACGAAACAATGCCGGATGAAACAGAATTAGATTCTCTTGCAGAGCTGTTTAAGGTTTTTGGAGACCCAACCAGGATCCGTATTCTGTTTGTGCTTTTTGAGACAGAGGTCTGTGTATGTGATCTGGCAAAAGCTTTGAACATGACACAGTCAGCGGTTTCTCATCAGCTTCGTATTTTGAAGCAGAGCAGGCTGGTCAAGAACAGACGGGAGGGCAAATCTATTTTTTATTCTCTGGCAGATAATCATGTACGTACCATGATCGCCCAGGGACGGGAACACATTCTGGAATAAAGAAAAAACTGATCCGTATTCAGGAGCCGGGACAAAAGATCCGGCTCCTGTTTTGCTGTTGTGTGAACAGTAATCCGGTTCTGTTTTTAACCGTGAATGCAGAGTGGATTTTGTAAGAAAAATATCGTATAATAAGGATATTATCATAATCGAAAAGAGGGACAGAAGGTGAAATATCAGGAATTATATAAAATTCTGGAAGAAAATATAGAAAAAAAGAGAAATATACTGGCAACAGTGATACAAGGTCCGGGAGAAGGAACAAGACTGTTTTTTTCTGAAGGAGAGCTGCTGGTAAAAAGCAGTGAAGAAAACTTTGAATCGGAAGAACTTCAGTGTCTGTCTGAAACAGGAGAAAGCAGGATACTGGAAACAGCTTCCCGGAAATTCTTTGTGGAACTTCTGCGGAAGCCAAGCCGCCTTGTGATCTGTGGAGGAGGTCACGTTGCTCAGCAGGTGATCGTTCTGGCTAAAAAAATCGGATTCCAGGTGACTGTTCTGGAGGACAGACCCCTGTTTGCTGACCAGGCAAGAAAAGCAGGTGCAGATATGGTGATCTGCGATGATTTTGCTTCCGGACTTGAAAAAATTTCAGGAAGCAGCGACACGTATTTTCTGGTGGTTACCAGAGGACACAGATATGACGATATCTGTCTTACTTCCATACTTCAAAAAGAACGTGCCTATGCAGGAATGATGGCAAGCAGAAAAAGAGGTATTCTTTTGAAAAAGAGGCTGATCGAAGAAGGAATACCAGAGGAGGAAGTGGAACTTCTTCATACACCTGTGGGACTTTCCATTCATGCAGAGACGCCGGAGGAGATCGCAGTGTCTATTATGGCAGAGCTGATCATGGAAAAAAACAGTGTGAAAAAAACCAGCGGCTATGAAAAAGAACTTCTGGCGTGTCTAACAGAAGACTCCGGTCAGAAAAAAGCACTGGCAACTATTGTATCCCGGAGAGGTTCAGCCCCCAGAGAAATCGGAACAAAAATGATCGTTCTTCCTGACGGAAAAATCATAGGAACTATCGGCGGAGGCTGCATGGAAAGCCGTGTCCAGCACCATTGTCTTCATATGCTGAAGGAAGAGAATCCTAAGGGATGCCTGGTGTATGAGGATATGACAGGGAAAGAAGCAGAAGAGGAAGGGCTCGTGTGCGGAGGTACGATCCAGGTGTATCTGGAGGTTCTTGGAGTCTGAATATGACCTTTATGTAAAATATGAAATACAAATATATAGAACAATGTGGTATACTGTAATTCATCAGAAGGAAACAGTTTTTTATTGGAGGACAGAAATATGAGAAAAAGAAGTATGATCACAGCCCTGATCTGCAGCATGTGTCTTGCAGCAGGAAGCGCAGTACCGGTTATGGCAGACGCTTCTAAGGTAGTGACTCTTGGAGCAGACCTTACTCAGGAGCAGAAGAATACAATGATGCGTTATTTTAAGGCAGACGCAAATCAGGTTCAGATCCTTACTATTACAAATGAAGACGAAAGAGAACAGCTTGGCTCCTATATTCCTCTGGAGCAGATCGGAACAAGGACTTTAAGCTGCGCTTATGTAAAGCCGACTCAGTCCGGCGGTATTAAAGTACGTACAGCGAATCTGAATTATGTAACAGGAAATATGATCGCCAATGCACTTTCCACAGCAGGAGTTACTAACTGTGAGGCAGTTGCAGCCTGCCCTTATGAGGTATCCGGCACAGGCGCTCTCACAGGTGTGATCATGGCATATGAAAGTGCCAGCGGACAGACCCTGGACAGCACAAAGAAAGATCTTGCAACACAGGAGGTTGTTGTAACAGGAAATCTTTCTCAGCAGGTAGGTCAGGACAATGCCACGAACATCCTTAATGAGGCAAAGCTTCAGATTATTGGAAATAATGTTCAGAATGCAGATGAAATTTATAATATCGTAAATAACATTGCAGTTGAGAATAATGTAAGTCTCAGCGAGGATGAGATGAGTACGATCGTTTCACTTCTGCAGGAGATCGCACAGCAGAATTATGATATTGCGCAGATGCAGGAAACACTGGAAAATATTCAGCAGAATCTGAATAACAGCCAGAGCGGTGAAGCACAGGGTGAGCAGGATTATGCAGACGAAGACAGTTCTGATGGAGAAGATATCACTGCAAATGTAGATACAGATGCCCTTGGAGAGGACATTGTGGAGAGCTCTACAGAAGACCCGTCTCTTCAGGAAGAAACCATGGGTGACCAGAATGGAGAGGACTATGTAGATGAGGGAACAGGTATCCCTGAGGCAACAGAGGATGAAGCGGTTCTGGACGGCACAGCTCAGGATGACGGAGTTGTGGATCCGGCAGAAGGCACAGAGGAAGATCCTCTTAGTACAGATGAACTCGACGAAGAGGGAAGAGTGTTCTTTGAAAAGGCACAAGCTTTCTGCAAAGGAGAATATGAAGGAGATACTGTTTCTCTTCAGAATGTGATGGGACCGGAAGCCGCTGCATCGGTGACAATCGATCCGGAAACAGGTGCAAAGCTGTCACAGAAAGTTCTTGAAGCTTATATTAATGTTCTGAAAGATGGCGGAATGAGCTATCTTCCGATGGAAACAGATCCGTATGTATCAGGAGTACTGAATATGGTCAATGCAGAAATGAAGATTATTTTCAGCATTGAGACAGAACCGGAAGCAGATGATATCCTGATCAATGAAACTCCGGAAACAAGACAGGCTCTTTATGAAGATACTATGAAATTCTTTGAGACTCTTTACGGAGAAAATACAGATACTACAGATGCTTCAGAAGAAGGGACAGAAGAGGCATTGCCGGAGGAATCTATGGAAGATATTCCTTATGAGGAAGCAGTATATTGATTATGAAAATGTTTAGGGCGGCTGATCAGCCGCCCTTTTGCTGTAGATATAAGAATTATCTGCTTCCATTGCCGCAGGCAATCTGAAATGAATTTTGGCTCGTTGCTGTGAGCGGAGTGAATGGTGATAATTTTGTGTCTTTCTGGAAACACTGGAAAAAATATTTGGGCTGTGCTACAATAGATGAAATACTGACAAATACAATGGAATTATATTTCCGAAGGGAGAAAAACGCATGAGTTTGGCTGTAGTAACGCTGAAAAAGGGAGAAGGACGGCTTCTGAAATCAGGCGGCATGTGGGTATTTGATAATGAGATTGCCTCTGTAATGGGCAGTTTTTTAAATGGTGATGTGGTACTGGTGAGGGATTTTGACGGATATCCTATGGGAAAAGGGTTTATCAATACAAATTCCAAGATTACGGTAAGACTTTTAACAAGAGATGAAAATCAGAAAATTGATGAAAAGTTTCTTGAAATGAGAGTAAGAGATGCATGGGAATATCGTAAAAAAGTAACAGATACCAGCAGCTGCCGTTTGATTTTCGGTGAAGCAGATTTTCTTCCGGGTCTGGTAGTGGATAAGTTCGCCGATGTTCTGGTGGTACAGTCTCTTGCATTGGGAATCGACCGGTTTAAACTTCAGATTCTGGAATTACTGAAAAATATTCTTGCAGAAGATGGAATACAGATCCGCGGAGTTTATGAAAGAAGCGATGCAAAGGTACGCCGTCAGGAGGGAATGGAATTGTATAAAGGCTTCATTGGTGAAGAATTTTCGACTTTGGTGGAAATTGAAGAAAACGGAGTCAAGTATCAGGTGGACGTCCGTGACGGACAGAAAACAGGATTTTTCCTTGACCAGAAATACAATCGTCTTGCTATTCAGAAATTATGTAAGAATGCAAGAGTTCTGGACTGCTTTACGCATACAGGATCTTTCGCTCTGAATGCGGGGATTGCAGGAGCCAGTGAAGTTACCGGTGTGGATGCTTCACAGCTGGCAGTTGATCAGGCAGCTGCAAATGCAAAGCTGAACGGACTGGACGGCACAGTGAAATTTATTTGTGAGGATGTATTTGAGCTGCTTCCTGAACTGGAAGAAAGAGGAGAAAAATATGATGTGGTGATCCTTGATCCACCTGCATTTACAAAATCCAGAAATTCAGTGAAAAATGCAGTTAAAGGGTATCGTGAGATTAATCTCCGCGCCATGAGACTGGTCAAAGATGGCGGTTTCCTTGCTACCTGTTCCTGTTCTCATTTTATGACATATGAGCTGTTTACAAAAACAATCGGCCAGGCTGCACGCAGTGCACATAAACGACTGAGACAGGTGGAATACAGAACGCAGGCGCCGGATCATCCGATTTTATGGTCTTCTGACGAATCTTATTATTTGAAATTTTACATATTCCAGGTATGCAGTGACAAGTAAAGAGTTTAAATATAACAGAAGAGGTGTTTTTTCATGAAAGAAAAGTTTATGAAGTTTATGCAGGGACGCTATGGTGTAGACGGATTTGCACGTTTTACTATGGGAGCAGCGCTGGTATGTGTTTTTGTTTCTGTTTTTTTCCAAAAAGGGAGTACGATAGGAGCTTTATTAAATACTTTAGGGCTGGCAGCGATCATCTATACTTATTTTCGTATACTTTCCAGAAATATTTCCAGGCGCTATGCGGAAAATCAGAAATATCTTTCCATGACTTCAAAACTGAGACAGAGTTTTAACAGAGAAAAAAGTATGATGCAGCAGAGAAAAACACATCATATTTATACCTGCCCGGGATGCGGACAGAAGATACGTATTCCAAGAGGAAGCGGTAAGAAAGTAGAGATTGATTGTCCCAAGTGTCATACCAAATTCATCAAAAAGATCTGAATATAACAGAAACAGGCGGGGGATTTTATGTTTGGTTATGTGGTAATGAACAGACCTGAAATGAAAATAAAAGATTATGATCTTTACAGATCTTTCTATTGTGGACTATGCCGGGAACTTCGTGAGCGGTATGGTATTTCCGGTCAGATCACGCTTACCTATGATCTGACTTTTGTAACTCTCCTTTTAAGCGGGCTTTATGAACCGCCTACAAAAAAAGGCACAAGCCGCTGCATTGTCCATCCGGTACGCAGGCAGCCTGTGAGAAAAAATGAGTTTACAGAGTATGCAGCAGATATGAATGTATTCCTTGCATATTATAAATGCGTAGATGACTGGAAAGATGAAAAAAAACTTTCACGTCTGGCCTATAGTCGTTTGCTTGAGCGCAAAGATAAAAAGGCAGAAGCCTTGTGGAAAAATAAAACTTCTGTGATCATCCGGCATCTGAATGAGATTTCGGCCATGGAAAAAGCCGGTGAAACAGATATAGACAAAATATCCGGCTGCTTTGGAAAAATCATGGAAGAGATCCTGGTATATAAAGAGGATCAGTGGGAGCCTGCATTGAGACGTATGGGCTTTTATTTAGGGAAATTTATCTATCTGATGGATGCCTTTGATGATGTGGAAGAAGATATAGAAAAAGGAAATTACAATCCTTTTGCACAGGATTATATAATAGAAGGGTTCGAAGAAAAGGTACGTCAGATACTGATCATGATGATGGCGGAAGCCTGCAGAGAATTTGAAAAACTTCCTATTATAAAATATGCAGATATTCTTCGGAATATTTTATACTCCGGTGTGTGGTGCCGGTTTGAAACGGTATCGGAGAAAAGGAAGGAGAAACAGGAGAAGAAACATGTTTGATCCATACAGTGTTCTGGGTGTGTCAAGAGATGCATCAGATGAAGAAATAAAAAAGGCATACAGGCGGCTTAGTCGAAAATACCATCCGGATGCCAATATCAATAATCCAAATAAAGACCAGGCAGAAGAGAAATTCAAGGAAATCCAGCAGGCCTATGACCAGATTATGAAAGAGAGAGAGTATGGCTCTTCAGGCGGGGCTTATGGCAGCAGTAATTATGGCGGATTTGGCGGATTTGGCGGACAGACAAATACCGGATATCAGGATGAGGAAGCAATCCGCAGGCAGGCGGCAGCTAACTATGTGCAGAGCGGTCATTATCAGGAAGCCATGAATGTGCTGTCATCTCTGAAAGAGAGAAATGCTCAGTGGTATTATCTTTCTGCTGTGGCTAATATGGGACTTGGAAATAATGTGAATGCATTGAATCACATCCGGGAAGCAGTTCGTCTGGAGCCGGATAATATGCAGTACCGTATGATGCTGCAGCGTATGGAAGGCGGCGGGAGCTGGTATCAGGAGCAGCAGAATCCTTTTGGAGGAATGCCGGTTGGAGGAAATGACCTGTGCATGAAGTGCCTGATCGCAAATATGGCATGCAGCTGCTGCTGTCCGGGAAGCGGTGTGATCTGCTGCTGACAGCAGTTATGTTTCTAAAGAAAAAAATTGACATTTGCTCTTCAGAAGATTAATATAAAAACAAAGTGAAATGAGGAGGAAATTATTATGAGTATTCGAATTGGAATCATGGGATACGGTAATCTTGGACGAGGCGTAGAATGCGCTGTGAAACACAATCCGGATCTTGAACTTACAGCAGTTTTTACACGCCGTGATCCTGACACTGTAAAAATCCTTACGGAAACAGCAAAGGTATGTCACGTAGACGAAGCGGAAAGTATGAAGGATGAGATCGACGTCCTGATCATCTGCGGCGGAAGCGCTACAGATCTTCCGGTACAGACACCGAAATTTGCCCAGTGGTTTAATGTGGTAGACAGCTTTGACACTCATGCAAAAATTCCGGAACATTTTGCAAATGTGGATAAGACAGCTAAGGAGAGCGGTCATGTGGGTATTATTTCTGTAGGCTGGGATCCGGGAATGTTCTCATTGAACCGTATGTATGCAAATGCTATCCTTACAAATGGAAAGGATTATACTTTCTGGGGTAAAGGTGTAAGCCAGGGACATTCTGATGCCATCCGCAGAATAGAAGGCGTAAAAGATGGAAAACAGTATACAATTCCTGTAGAAGCTGCTCTTGAGGCAGTGAGAAATGGAGAGAATCCAGAACTTACTACAAGAGAAAAGCATACAAGAGAATGCTTTGTGGTGGCAGAAGAGGGAGCAGATCTGGCCCGTATCGAAAATGAGATCAAGACCATGCCAAATTATTTTGCAGATTATGATACTACAGTACATTTTATCACAGAGGAAGAGCTGAAGCGTGATCACAGCGGCATCCCTCATGGAGGTTTTGTGATCCGTACAGGCAGCACAGGCTGGAACGACGAGAATAAACATGTGATTGAATACAGCCTGAAGCTGGATTCCAATCCGGAATTTACATCCTCTGTAATTGTTGCCTATGCAAGAGCTGCATACCGTATGTATAAAGAAGGTCAGAAGGGATGCAAAACAGTATTTGATGTGGCTCCGGCATATTTAAGCGCTCTGGATGGAGCGGAGCTCAGGAAACATCTTCTTTAAAAATATTACAAAAGAGTGAAGCCATTAAGGTTTTGCTCTTTTTTTGTGGTTCTTTTACAATATGTAATAAAATTATTGACGCCCGGAAAAAGATGCGATATAATAAATACACAATATTGTAACAACATTGTAAAGATTATAAAGATAAAGAAGAGGGTAAGTTTATGAAGAAGGCATGCAAACGGTGGAAATTCTGGGGATTGTTACTGGGGCTTATGCTATTTGCAGCCGGTTTTACTGTGCACTCTACAACGGTAGAAACGCAGGCAGCAGTAAACGGCTTCCGGACTGTAAACGGAAAAACATATTATTACAAAAATGGTAAAAAAGTAAAAGGCTGGCTGACGCTGGGAAAGAACAAGTATTATCTGAATGCAAAAACCGGTGTAATGTATAAAGGCTGGTATAAGATCAGCAACGGAAGATGCAGATACTTTGATTCACGTTCCGGAGTTATGAAAAGAGGCCTTACAAAAGTCGGAAGCTATTACTATTATTTTGATGGAAGTACAGGATGGGCAAAAACAGGATTCCTGAAGGCTGCCAATGGAAATACCAGATATTTTCAGCCTGGAACTTACCGGATGGCAAAAGGCTGGATGAAAAATGCCAAGAATCAAAAATGGTACTTCAGCACCAGCAATGGAATCATGTATAAGGGACTGAAAAAAATAGGAAGCTATTCTTATTATTTTGACGGAAGTACAGGAGCTGCAAAACAGGGATTTCTGACAGCAACCAATGGAAACACCAGATATTTCCGCGGCGGAACTTATCGGATGGCTACAGGATGGCTGTCTAATTCCAAGGGTGAAAAGAGATATTTTTATCCGTCAAATGGTATTATGTTTAAAGGACATAAGCGTGTTGCCGGAAAATGGTATTATTTTGACAAAAACTCCGGCATTGCCAAAGGCGGATGGGTCAGCGAATCAGGAAAGAAGAGATATTATGATCCGGAGACTTTTGTTATGGTTACCGGAACCAGAACGATTGGAAATGTTACTTATACTTTTGACTCTGATGGATATCTGATCTCTTCACAGGATAATGATGAGCAGCCGGACATTTCAACCCCAACATCACAGAGAACCATTAAGAATTATCTTCTTGGTGCCCTTCAGCCGGTAGGAAGGACTTTATATATGTGGGGCGGCGGACATGGATGGAGCGATGCCACAAGAAAGGGTATCAGTACCAAGTGGACATCTTTCTATAACAGTCAGAACAGCAGCTATAATTATAAGAATTATAACGATCTCAGTGAAGCGAATCGTGCGAAAGGCCTGGATTGCTCCGGTTACGTAGGCTGGTCCACATATCAGGTGATGCAGTCAAAATCCGGAGTTGGTTCCGGATATACGGTTGTTTCCGGTGAGATCGGAGGTCTTTATAAATCAAAAGGATGGGGTAATATCTATAACCAGAATTATCTCAGCAATACAGGCTATAAGCTTTATCCGGGAGATATCGGATATGATGCAAATCATACATGGATCATCCTGGGACAGTGCAGCGATAAGAGTGCGGTGATTCTTCATTCTACACCAAATGCAGGTGTTCAGATATCAGGAACTCCTACACCGAATGGAAATTATTCAAGCCAGGCGATCGCTCTTGCGAAGAAGTATATGGCGCGCTATCCGGGATACCAGAAGATGGGAGCTTCTTTCTATCATACATCCTCCGGAGCATATATCCGAAGAGGTAATTATTTCAGATGGAGCACAGATACATTAAGCGATCCGAACGGATACCGATATAAAACTGCAGACCAGATTCTTGCAGATCTGTTCAATTAAGTAATCTGCAGAAAAGGTTAGATCTGCTTATGGTAAAAATAACGGGGAGACATTTTCGAAAGGAAATGCTCCCCGTTACTATTGCACAATCATTAATAAA
>NZ_CABVDF010000031.1:0-19481 GCF_902497045.1 uncultured Blautia sp.
TGTGTAGTACACTGTATATAAAGGAGGAATAGTAGATGAATATTGACGATTGGAAATCACAGGTAAAAAGAGGAACACTTGAATTTTGTATTTTGCTTTTGATAAAAAAACAACCGTCTTATGGTTATGAGATTATCAGCACATTGGATCGATATCCGATTATTGCTGCGAAAGAAAATACAATTTATCCGCTGCTGCGCCGATTGCTGAAAGAGGAATATATTTCTTCCTCCTGGCAGGAAGGAACAGAGGGGCTGCCGCCGAGAAAATATTATTCACTTACAGACAAAGGCGAAGAATACATTGCTGCAATGTCTGTCGAGTGGGACAATTTACTGAATGCGATCAACGAAATAAAAGGAGAAGAGGCATGAAAAAAATATTAGATAATTATCTTGAAAAAATGGAAAAATATCTGAGACCTGTTCCTGTTTCAGAACGGATTGATATTATCAATGAGATAAAAAGTGAAATGCAGGAATTGCAGAACAATGGAGTTTCTGATGAAATGATCATGGAAAGACTGGGAAATCCCAAAGACCTGGCAAAAGCGTATCTTGGAGATCTCATAACCAAAGAAAAAGGATTCAGCTGGAACAGAGTCCTGATCATTTGCGCTTTTTTCAGTCTGGTAGGATTTTCAGGAATGGTTGTGATTCCCTGTCTGGGGGTGATTGCACCTACATTTATAGTTTGCGGCGCCATCTGCCCGTGTCTGGGACTGATCAAGCTGATCGATCAGATTTTCCATCTTGGACTGCCCTTCGCAGATAACATTGGTATATTTGTAAGTGAATCCTTTACACTGAATCCCCTGGTGGAATTTATACTTATCCTGCTCACCGGAGTTCTGCTGTTTCTTGCTGGAATTGCTGCGTGGAAGCTTCTTGTTTTCTACTGTAAGAAGGTGAGCGGAACAGCAAAGAGACTTTTCGTATAAAAAACAGCAGGTTTGTGAGGCGGAATATAAATTTGCTGTCTGGAAAATATAATGCAGGAATGGATTCTTCTGGTTCAGAAGAATCCACTCCTGCATGTCATTTACAAACACAAAATCATATTCTGCTTTCTGCCACAAACAGATATTTATTTCAGAAATTTGTTAATCAGGTACACCAGAAGAGTCAGGATAACGATAACAGTAAAGATACTCAGCATCCCTTTCCACATAACTTCAAATGCCTGCATGATAAGCTCTGTATTCATACTGATTTCTCCTTTCCATTAGAGAATGCTTGCAACAACGTTCAGGATAACGCCGCCGGCAACAACAGAAGCAATCTGGCCGGAAACGTTGGTTCCTGTTGCCTGCATGATGAGAACATTGCTTGGATCTTCTTTAAGCGCCATTTTCTGTACGACACGGGCAGCCATAGGGAATGCGGAGATTCCGGCAGCGCCGATCATAGGATTGATCTTTTCTTTGGAGAAAAGATTCATAAGCTTTGCAAAAAGCACACCTGCAGCCGTATCGAAGATAAATGCGCAGAGACCGATGAGCATGATCAGAAGAGTTTCCTTATTTACAAAGGTATCGGCTTTCATGCTGAATGCAATGGTGATTCCCAGAAGAAGGGAAACCAGGTTAGACAGAACATTCTGTGCGGTATCAGACAGATTATTCAGAACACCGCATTCACGAAGCAGGTTACCGAACATCAGGAAGCCTACCAGAGATACAGACATTGGTGCAACCAGTCCGGCGATGAAAGTAACCACGATCGGGAAGATGATCTTTGCTTTTTTGGAAACAGTTGCCGGTTTATATTCCATATGGATGCAGCGCTCTTTTTTTGTTGTGAGCAGCTTGATGACCATAGGCTGGATGATTGGCACCAGAGCCATGTACGAATAGGCGACTACCGCGATAGGTCCGATATAATTGGAGCCAAGGACCTGAGATACCAGAATGGAAGTCGGGCCGTCGGCAGCTCCGATGATACCGATAGAAGCAGCATCCTTTAAGTCGAAACCAAGGCAGCATGCAACAACGATAGCTGCGAAGATACCAAACTGAGCGGCAGCTCCGAACAGGAACAGCTTCGGATTGGAAAGCAGAGGACCAAAGTCGATCATTGCGCCGATTCCGATGAACAGAAGAAGTGGCATTGCCTCAGAAGCTTCGATTCCTACATTGAAGAGCCATTCGATGATACCGTTTGTTTCTCCGATTCCTTCAAGTGTCTGATTCAGTACACCGGAAGCAGGAAGGTTTACAAGGATCGCTCCGAATCCCAGCGGCAGGAGCAGTACCGGTTCCAGATCTTTATTGATAGCAAGCCAGATAAGAATGGCTCCGATCACATACATGACGATCTGCTGGGGGGTGATAGATGTGATGCCGGAAATTAAAAAGTCCATACAGATTCCTCCTAATTATTTTCACGGGACTGTCTGTCTGACTGTCAACAGATTTCCAGTAAAAAAGACCTGTGTCCCGGAAAAAAAGGAACACAGGTCTTGTCGTATACCAGAATTAAAAAGGTATAGATTAAGCCAGAGCCAGAGGCTCATGCTGTTGACTTAATCGCACCGGACAGTGCTGACTACTCCCCTATATCAAGTGTATTGTACAGTATGAGCAGTTTGTTTTCAAGATTTATTTTTAAAAGTTTTACAGAAAATTTATGATTTTTATGACTTTGCAATTTTTACGATCATAAAGACCAGGAATAAAATCACCAGGAGTCCGCCGCCGGCAATAAGATAATAAGGGATTTCTGTATGCTTCTGGGAGAAATCCTGTGCAGCCTTCAGGTTCTTCTGGCTTTCATCGATCAGTGTAGTATCCTGTTCCTGGACTGCTGCCATAACAGCAGTTCCAACCGGAGCCTCTCCAAAGAAATACTGGCGTGTATACTGACCGTTTTCTACAGCGCCGTCTTTGGTGACCAGACTGTCTGTGGCTGCCCCGACGGGAACATATACATTTCCACCGGAGATCATGTTAAAATCAGCATCCCCCAGAGAAATCATCTGAAAGTTATCAAATCCATAATTGAGAAGCGCCCCTGCTTCAGAAGCTGTGGTGCCCGAAGCGCCCTGCAGAACAACTGCAATCAATGTCACTCCGTTTTTTTCTGCACCGCAGACCAGTGTACTTCCGGATGCTTCGGTATATCCTTCACGTCCTCCTATACAAAACTGATAATAGGCAGGGTCAGCGGCATTGATCATAGCAAATTTGTTGGTCAGTACACGGTCGCCGCCGGAAACATTGGTGGCAGTGATGGTATAGGAAAGTGTACCTGCAATGGTGCGGAAGGTTTCATTTTCCATGGCTGCCTGCATGATCAGCGCCATATCGTGGGCAGTAGTATGCTGGTTTTCGTCAGGAAGTCCTGTAGGATTGGTAAAGATTGTATTGGTACAGCCAAGCTCTGCCGCTTTTGTGTTCATCATCTGGACAAATCCTTCAACAGAGCCTCCAAGATGTTCAGCAACCTGAAGCGCAATGTCATTGGCAGAGGCCAGCATAATAGCATGCAGGCACTGTTCCATGGTGAATACCTCATCCAGCTGTGCAGAAATATTGGCGCCGCCGTCTGTAACACCGGAAACTCCGGTGGCTGTCATGGTCACCTGGTCAGTGAGCTGACTGTTTTCCAGGGCAAGAAGGGTGGTCATTACTTTTACCGTACTTCCGGGAAAAAGCTGCTGATCCATGTTTTTGGCATAGATAACAGTATCTGTGGATTCTTCCATTACCACAGCGGCAGCAGAGGTGATGTCATTTCCTTGAGGCCAGCCGGAGATAGAATTGGTAGTGATCCCGGAGGCTGCTTCTGCTGCCCGGACAGGTGTCTGGAGGATCAGAGAAAAAACTGTGCCAAGGGCCAGAAGACCAATGAATAAGTTCTTTATTTTCATAAATTTTACTCCTGTAAAGAATCTGGATTTAAAGTTTTACAAAACTTATCATATCCCATTTTACACGGTAATTCAATACTTTTGTAAGGGGTGGTTTACTGATACACACGTTCAGCCTTGCAAAACTCGGGACAGAATGATAAAATAAACCCGGATTCTATGGAAAAACACGCAAAAACAGGCGATAAACCGAGGTTTGACAATGAATAAAAAAGAAAAAGCAGGACGGATCCAATGGAACCGTATGCTGAAAAAATTAAACCCATATACAATAAAGAAAGGATTTCGTTATCTCAGGCATTATGGACCGAAAGAATTCTGGATCCGTCTTCATGAAAGATTTGAACCGGAAGAGGTTCCCTACGGGCCATGGTATGAAGCCTATGTTCCGGATGAATCGGAACTGGAAAAACAGAGAAAACATCGTTTTACTTATGAACCTCTGATCAGTGTGGCAGTTCCGGCTTTTCGTACTCCGGAGACATTTCTGATACAGATGATGAAATCTCTTCTGGCACAGACTTATTCCAACTGGGAGCTTTGTATTGCAAACGGCAGTCCGGAGGATACGGTTATGAAAGGTATCCTGGAAGAATACATGAAAAAGGATTCCCGTATCCGTGTCAGTGAACTGACTGAAAATAAAGGAATTGCCGGAAATACAAATGCGGCTCTTGAAATGGCGGAAGGGGAATTTGTGGGTCTGCTGGATCATGATGACCTTCTTGCTCCGAACGCTCTTTATGAGGTGGTAAAGGCGCTTGAGGCTGACAGAGAGTTAGATGCTGTATATACAGATGAAGACAAAGTCACAACAGAGCTGGATGAGCATTTTCAGCCTCATCTGAAACCGGACTTTAATCTGGATCTTTTGAGATCGAATAATTATATCTGTCATTTTTTTGTAGTAAGGCGTTCGGTTGTGAAAAAAGCAGGCGGGTTCCGTCAGGAATTTGACGGAGCGCAGGATCATGATTTTATTTTCCGGTGTGTTGAAACGGCACGAAGAGTAGGACATATTCCGGAAATCCTTTATCACTGGCGCACCCATAAGGCATCTACAGCAGATAATCCTGCCAGCAAGATGTATGCCTTTGATGCCGGAAAAAGAGCGATAGAAGCCCATCTGGAACGGACTGATACAGAAGGCGTGGTCACTCATACGCCGGATCTGGGATTTTTCCGGGTAAAATATCCGGTTCAGGGAAATCCTCTTGTTTCGATCATTATCCCAAACAAGGATGAAAAAGAAACATTAAAGGACTGTATTGAATCCATCCGAAAAAAAACAGAATATGAAAATTATGAGATCATCATAGTAGAAAACAACAGTACCACAGAAGAAATCTTTCAATATTATAAGGAACTGTCCCAGGATCCCAGGATCCGTCTGTTACGCTGGAAAAAGGAATTTAACTATTCGGCTATCAACAATTATGGAGTCAGTCATGCCAGGGGAGAATATCTTATTTTCCTGAATAATGATGTAAAGATCATTACACCTGGATGGATCAAGGAAATGCTTGGTGTCTGTCAGCGTCCGGAAGTTGGTGCGGTAGGCGTGAAACTGATCTACCCGGACAATACTATCCAGCATGCAGGCTGTGTTATTGGTATTGGAGGGATTGCCGGACATATGTTTGTGGATATGCCGGCCAATAGAACAGGATATCTTCACAAAGCATCTATTCTTCAGGATATGAGCGCTGTAACAGCAGCATGCATGATGATGAAAAGAACAGCTTTTGAGGAAGCAGGAGGCTTTACGGAAAAACTGGCAGTAGCATTTAATGATGTTGATCTCTGTCTGAAAGTAAGAAAAAATGAAAAGCTGATTGTTTATGATCCTTATGTGCAGCTGTATCATATGGAATCAAAAACAAGAGGGGCGGAGGACAGTACAGAAAAGGTAAGACGGTTTCAGGAAGAAATTGAGTATATGCGATGCCAGTGGATCGACATCCTGAAAAAAGGAGATCCTTATTATAATAAGAATCTGTCTTTGACAAAATGGAATTATTCGCTTCGGCCTCTTCCGGGAATGGGCAGGAAGCAATAAGGAGGATATATGGAAGTATCGGTGGTAATACCGAATTTTAATGGGATTGCTTTTCTGGACAGTGTTCTGGGAAGTCTGGAAGGGCAGACTGCAAGAAATTTTGAAGTTATTTTTGTGGACAATGGATCTACAGACGGAAGCTGCTCTTTTGTGGCGGGAAACTATCCATGGGTTCACATTATAGAGCTTACAGAAAATTTTGGCTTCTGCAGAGCAGTCAATGAGGGAATCCGTGCGGCAAAGGCACCATATGTTCTGCTTCTGAACAACGATACAGAGGTGGAAGCGGATTTTGTGGAGCAGATGCTTGCAGCCATCCGGCGGCATAAAAATGCTTTTTCCTGTGCGGCTCGAATGGTACAGTATCACGACAGAGATAAGATCGATGATGCCGGAAATTACTATTGTGCCCTCGGATGGTCTTTTGCAAGAGGTAAAGGCAAAGATATCCATGCCTATGAAAAAGAAGAACAGATATTTGCTGCCTGCGGCGGAGCTGCCATTTACAGAAAAAAGATTTTTGAAAAGATCGGGTATTTTGATGAAGAACATTTTGCATATCTGGAGGATACAGATATTGGATATCGGGCGCGGATATGCGGATATGAAAACTGGTATGCTCCGGAAGCAGTTGTTTATCATGTAGGAAGCGGCACAAGCGGGTCACGCTATAATCAGTTCAAGACCAGATATTCTTCCAGAAACAATGTTTATCTGATCTACAAGAACATGCCGCTGCTTCAGATCATACTGAATCTTCCTTTTTTAATTATCGGATTCGGGATCAAATTTCTTTTTTTCACGGTTAAGGGAATGGGAAAAGAATATCTTGCAGGAATCAAAAACGGATTTTCTATAAGCTTCAAAGGCAAAAAAGTGCCGTTTTCTTTTAAAAACATGCCGAATTACTGTAAGATCCAGTGGGAATTATGGATAAATATGTTTCGCAGACTGGCGGCGTAAAGTCGTTTTTACAGGGATTCCGGCGGTTGTTATAAAATAATCTGTAAGAAATGATTGATTTTAAAAACCAAGTATTATAATATAGACGTAGCTATTCAGCAGTTACAGAGAGACACAATGAAACGGATCGAGGTGTCATAGATTCATGCAGGATAATCAGAAGACTTTTAGCCGGCGCATGATGCTGATGGATATATTCATCCTGATAGTTTCCTATATAATCGCATGGTATCTGCGTTTTATGGGACCATTTGCGTATTCCGCAGAAAAAGGACTGAGTTTTTCCCAGTATATGCTTGCGCTGGTATTTATTGTTCCGGGATATATGCTTCTTTATCAGGCATTTACCTTATATGAGCCGCTGCATATGCAGGGGCGCCGGCTTA
The DNA here is from genome assembly GCF_902497045.1 of uncultured Blautia sp. Taxonomy (NCBI): domain Bacteria; kingdom Bacillati; phylum Bacillota; class Clostridia; order Lachnospirales; family Lachnospiraceae; genus Blautia; species uncultured Blautia sp. Next base: position 7,279 of record NZ_CABVDF010000031.1, read on the forward strand.
TGCTGGCTAATATCATTAAAGCAAATGTGCTGGGAATGCTTGCTTTTGTATTCCTTTTATATATGATGAAAGAAGGGCATTATTCCCGTCTGACGGTATATATCTTTTGCGGAGTTAATATTGTTCTGGAATGGTGTGCCAGAATGGCAGTGTTCCTTTTTCTCCAGAATATGCGAAAAAGAGGGCTGAACCAGAAACAGATCATACTGGTAGGATACAGCAGGGCGGCAGAAGAATATATAGACAGAATTGAAGCAAATCCACAGTGGGGCTATGTTGTCAGAGGAATTCTTGACGATAATGTTCCGGCAGGAACCTTATATAAAGGTGTTAAAGTTATAGGCAGGATTGCCAATCTGACAGTAATCCTTCCCACGAACAGACTGGATGAGATAGCGATCACTCTGGGATTAAGTGAGTATTACCGCCTGGAAGAAATCGTTTCCATGTGTGAGAAATCAGGAGTGCATACGAAATTTATTCCGGATTATAATAAAATCATTCCTACAAAACCATATACGGAAGACATCCTTGGCCTTCCGGTGATCAATATCCGGTATGTGCCTTTAAGTAATACCTTCAATGCTATGGTGAAGCGTGTAATGGATATTTTTGGCTCCATTGCAGCGATCATTGTATCCTCTCCGGTAATGGCTCTGATGTGTATACTGATAAAAATAACTTCACCGGGACCACTGATCTACAAACAGGAGCGGGTAGGACTCCATAATAAAACCTTCTGGATGTACAAATTCCGTTCCATGGAGATCCAGCCGGAGGCGGAAGAAAAGAAAGCATGGACAGTAAAAAATGATCCACGTGTAACAGGAATCGGAAAGTTTATGCGAAGGACAAGCATTGATGAGCTTCCGCAGCTGTTTAACATACTCAAAGGAGATATGAGCCTGGTAGGTCCCAGACCGGAACGGCCATTCTTTGTAGAAAAATTCCGGGAAGAGATTCCCAGATATATGGTAAAGCACCAGGTACGTCCGGGATTGACCGGATGGGCTCAGGTAAATGGATATCGTGGAGATACTTCCATCAGAAAACGTATTGACTGTGACCTTTATTATATTGAAAACTGGAGTATCGGATTTGATATCAAAATCCTGTTCCTGACGATTTTTAAAGGTTTCATAAATAAAAATGCATATTAAAGAATAAGGGGAAAGAAGATGGCAAAACCAAGATCAAAAACAAAGAAGATACTGTTTGCAGTAGAGATTATCGTACTCCTTCTGTTTATTGGCGGTCTTTATGTTTACGGACAGCTGAATTCCAAAATGGACAAGATACAGCAGCCGGCGGCAGACACCAGCCAGATTCAGGTGAATCAGGAAGTACAGGAATCTATTGAGGCGGAAACATCCAAGCTGACAGGTTTTACTACTTACGCTCTGTTTGGTATTGACCACAGAGATAAAAGTGCAGCGGGCGGTATGAACAGTGATACGATGATCATTGCAAGTGTGAATAATGATACCAAGGATGTAAAGCTTGCTTCTGTATACAGAGATACCCTTTTGAATGTTTATGGTGAAACCTATTCGAAAGCCAATGCAGCTTATGCCAAAAGTCCGGCAGAAGCAGTGAGCATGCTGAACAGGAATATGGACCTGAACATTACAGATTATGCAACTGTAAACTTTAATGCTCTGGCTTCTATTGTTGATGCTCTTGGCGGTCTGGATATTGACATGTCCTATGCAGAGATCGAGCATATGAACAATTACTGTGTAGAAACCTCAGCAGATATTGGCAAAGATTATACCCCTATTGAACTGCCGGAGAGACCGGAGGATATCGAAAAGATTGACTACCGTTATCATCTGAATGGCGTACAGGTAACTGCTTACTGCCGTATCCGTTATACAGCAAGTCTGGATATGGGACGTACAGAGAGACAGCGTAAGGTGATCCAGCTGATCGTCCAGAAGGCGAAGAAAGCAGGACTTCCTACAATCTTTAAGATCATGGATGAAGTATTCCCTATGGTAGAGACTTCTGTAGATAAAACAGAAATCCTTCAGCTTCTTCCGATTATGATCGGCTACAGCATGAATGAAACAGTAGGTTTCCCGACAGCATTTAAGTTTTCTAATGTGAAAGGAAGCGTAATCGTTCCCACAGCAGAGGGAACCTCTGATGTAGATCTGGTGTCTAATGTTGTGGCACTTCACAAATTCCTTTATGGTGATGAGGCATATGTGCCTTCCAGTACAGTCCAGGATATCAGCGCCAAGATTGCGGAGATTGTCAGCGGACTGGGTGCCCTGGAGGATACACAGGTTATTACTCCGGAAACAGAAAATACCACAAATGATACTGTTATCTTCGAAAACAATGGTAATGGATGGTCAGACAACAGCGGAGATTATGTAGATCCGGGAACAGGTGGAGAAAGCGGAGACAGTTCCGGTGGTGGAAACTGGGAAGATCCGGGAACTGGTGACGGAAGCGGAAACTGGGAAGATCCGGGAACTGGTGACGGAAGCGGAGACTGGGAAGATCCGGGAACCGGTGACGGAAGCGGAGACGGATCAGGCGGCGGAGACTGGACGGATCCGGGAACAGGCGATGGAAGTGGAGACGGATCAGGCGGCGGAGACTGGACAGATCCGGGAACAGGCGATAGCGGCGGATCTGTAGAAGGCGGCGATGGCAGCACAGACGCAGGCGGATCTGTAGAAGGCGGCGACGGCAGTGCAGAAAGTGTCGGCGGCGGCGACGTAGTTGTACCAGAGGAAGCGGCATAATAAAGAATTATTTTAAGGGAATTTCTTCAAAAAAGAAATTCCCTTTTTAAAAGAAAGGGATAAAATGGATATTAAAAAAATTGATGTGATCATTCCTGTATATCGTCCCGGAAAAGAGTTTACAAAACTTCTGGAACAACTGGAGCTCCAGGATTATCCGATCAGCAGAATTATTATCATGCATACGGAGGATGGATTGTGGAAGGAAAAATGGGAAAAAGAGCATCCGATACTGGAAGTTTATCATTTAAAAAAAACAGAGTTTGATCACGGCGGTACCAGAAAAAAAGCTTCTGAATTATCAGACGGAGAAATCATGATTTTTATGACTCAGGATGCATCCCCGGCAGATACTCATCTGATCACTCATCTGGTAAAGGCTCTGACTGCGCAGGATGATATTGCAGCTGCATATGCCCGTCAGCTTCCTGCGCCATCCTGCAGTTTTGTTGAGTCTTATACAAGAACATTTAATTATCCGGAAAAATCCTCTGTAAAAACAAAGAAGGATCTGTCTGTATATGGGATCAAAACATTTTTCTGCTCAAATGTGTGTGCGGCATATAAAAAAGACATCTATGAAAAACTGGGAGGATTTGTGGAAAAAACCATTTTTAATGAAGACATGATTTATGCAGCCAGACTGATACAAAATGGGTTTGGGATTGCTTATGCAGCTGATGCACAGGTGGTTCATTCCCATAATTATACCTGCAGTCAGCAGTTTCACAGAAATTTTGACCTGGGCGTATCTCAGGCGGAGTATCATGAAATCTTTGATTCTGTACCTTCGGAAGGAGAAGGAATCCGTCTGGTGAAAAAAACAGCTGTACATCTTTTAAAATCCGGGAAATGGTATCTGATACCAGGTTTTATTTTACAAAGCGGATGTAAATATGCTGGATATCTGACAGGAAAACGATATAGAAAACTGCCTCGAAAACTGCTTCTCTGGTGTACCATGAACAAGTCTTACTGGAAGTGACAATGCTTCAATGGGTCCGCCCTGTGAACACGTTTTTTTAAAGGAGTTGTCACATTTTGAACACAATTCCCTGTTACACTTGAGTCATAAATAAAATGACAACGGAGAGGAGCAAAACCATGGATAATGATAACAATTGGGGACAGGATGCTCCGCAGAATCAGAATAGATGGAACGAAAGAGAAAGTCATCCAGAACCGATTCCGCATTATGATCATTATCAGATGCATCGAAACAGTGCGGAACCGGAGCATACACCCCCGAAAAAAAATAAAACAAGAAAACATACTGCTGGTAAAAAGCTTGCGGGAACTGTTGCACTGGCAGTTGTTTTTGGAGTAACAGCCAGTGCCGTGTTCCAGGCTTCTAATTTTGCAGCTGAAAGATACCTGGGAACAGGAACGCGTACAGAAACTGTTCAGCCTATATCCAAAACAGACGTGTCAGCTTCAGAAGAAACGACTTTGTCAGCTGAGGGCGGCTCCGGAAATGCCGGCTCAGTGGCAGAGGTTGCTGCGGCAGCCATGCCGTCAGTTGTTGCGATCACTTCTGTAAGTGTTCAGGAGATTCCAAGCTTTTTTGGTATGTATACCTTTGGTTCCTATGGAACTCAGCAGTTTTCCAGTGAAAGCAGCGGATCTGGCATTATTGTGGGAGAAAATGACGATGAGCTTCTGATCGCTACCAATAATCATGTTGTAGAAAACGCGACTACTTTAAGTGTATGCTTTATTGGTGATGATACTGCTGAAGCAGAAAAAGAACTTCAAAATATAATTCACGATGATATCAATGTAGAGGATGCGGTAAGCGCCAAGATCAAAGGAACAGATGCACCAAATGATCTGGCAGTAGTAGCTGTACAAAAATCTGATATCCCGAAGGATACGCTTTCTGAGATTAAGATTGCACAGATCGGGGATTCAGACGGACTGCAGGTAGGAGAGCAGGTGGTTGCCATTGGTAATGCATTGGGCTATGGACAGTCTGTTACTTCCGGATGGGTAAGTGCTCTTGACAGAAGCATTGCAACGGAGGATGTGACAACTTCAGGTCTGATACAGACGGATGCAGCGATTAATCCGGGAAACAGCGGCGGTGCGCTTTTGAATATGAATGGAGAGCTGATCGGCATCAACTCTGCAAAATATGCAGATAATGCAGTAGAAGGAATGGGATATGCCATTCCGGTGGCTACCGCCCAGCCTATTCTGGAAAAACTTATGAACCGTCAGACCAGAGATAAGGTACAGGAGTCAGAAGCCGGATATCTGGGGCTTGAGGCCGGAGATATGACAGCTGAGGCACTGGAAATGTATGATATGCCGGCAGGTGCCTTTGTGATTGAGGCAGTAGAAGGAGATCCTGCTGCTAATGCAGGAATCCGCAGAGGTGATGTCATTGTGGAAATGGACGGACAGACAGTAACAGGAGGATCAGATCTGATCGAAAAGCTTTCTTATTATGCTGCAGGAGAGACTGTAGAGATGATTATTTCACGCCCGGTCAACGGAGAATACACGGAGCAGAGTGTAGAAGTGACACTGGGATCCCGGTAGGATGAAAGGATTTCTGAAATCCGTATTTAAGTGTTTTGCCGCCTGGCGCAATTTATAAAAACTTTAGTTTACAGGTGCATAGGTTATGATATAATAGACGCATAGGCTGAGGGATTCTGAGAAAAGAACATCAGCCTGTGCGTTTTATATTGTCATGAAATCACAGAAATGTGACAGATATAGAATATATGACATGACAGAACGGAAAGGAGTTTATATGAGTGATAAATACGAAGATGAAGTGACTTTAGAGGAAGATCGTGAGGAGCAGGAAGATCATAAACATGAGCCTGAGAAATTCTGCACTCTTTGCCGGAGATCCGAACGGCAGGCAGGAAGAATGATCGATCTTCCCAATAATATACATATCTGCTCTGACTGTATGCAGAAGAGCTTTGATACGATGAATACTCAGATGAGCAATGGAAACTTTAATTACAGTGATCTTTTTAATATGCCGGGAGTAAGCATGATCGATCTGGGAAGCTTCCAAAATCAGATGAACCAGCCGAAAAAAGCGCCCAAAAAGAAAAAAGAAGCGAAACCTGTTCTGGATCTGAAAAAGATTCCGGCTCCCCATAAGATCAAGGCGACTCTTGACGAGTATGTGATTGGTCAGGAACATGCCAAAAAAGTAATGTCTGTTGCGGTTTATAACCATTATAAAAGAGTTGCTACAGACACTATGGATGAAATTGATATTGAAAAGTCAAACATGCTGATGATCGGACCTACTGGTAGCGGAAAGACGTATCTGGTAAAGACCCTTGCCAAGCTTCTGGACGTGCCTCTTGCGATTGCAGATGCAACTTCACTGACGGAGGCAGGCTATATCGGAGATGATATTGAAAGCGTGGTATCCAAGCTTCTTGCTGCTGCGGACAATGATGTGGAAAAGGCAGAACATGGAATCATTTTTATTGACGAGATCGATAAGATTGCAAAGAAGAAAAACACAAACCAGAGAGACGTCAGCGGAGAGGCTGTACAGCAGGGAATGCTGAAACTGCTGGAGGGAAGTGATGTGGAGGTTCCGGTAGGAGCCAACAGTAAAAATGCCATGGTTCCTCTTACAACTGTCAATACGAGGAATATTCTTTTTATCTGCGGAGGAGCGTTCCCGGATCTGGAGAGCATTATAAAAGAACGTCTTAATAAGCAGGCATCTATTGGCTTTTATGCAGATCTGAAAGATAAGTATGATGATGATCCGCATCTTCTTGAGAAGGTAACGGTAGATGATATCCGCAATTTTGGTATGATACCGGAATTTATCGGACGTCTTCCGATTATTTTTACCCTGGAGGGACTTTCCGAGGATATGCTGGTAAAAATCCTCAAAGAGCCGAAGAATGCTATTTTGAAGCAGTATCAGAAGCTTCTGGCGCTGGATGAGGTTAAACTGGAGTTTGATGAAGGCGCTCTTCATGCCATTGCAGCCAAAGCTATGGAGAAAAAGACAGGTGCAAGAGCGCTGAGGGCTATTTTGGAAGAATACATGCTGGATATTATGTATGAAATTCCTAAGGATGACAGCATCGGTCAGGTGGTGATCACAAGAGAATATATTGAGGGAAACGGAGGCCCAAAGATCCTTTTAAGGGGACAGGAGGTTCCGCTTCTGGAAACTGCACAGTAGATCAGGTCAGAAAGAAGGTTATCTGTTATGGCAAAAGAATTTTTTCAGGAATTTGGTGAAGCGTTTACAAAAACAATGCGTGATATTGGGGAACGGGCAGAATCTTTTTACAGTGAACAGAAATTGAGAAACAAGATTTCCGGTGAGGAAAAGCAGATCCGTAAAATAATGGAAGAGCTGGGAAAGATTATTTACAGACGCTATAAGGATGACGTTCCGCTGGAAGACATGCAAAGACGTCTCTGCGAGCAGATTGAACAGCGCATGGACAGGATCAGTCAGTATAAAGAGGCTATTGCCGGAGTAAAAGAAAAGAAGGTGTGCCCTTCCTGCGGCATTACGGTAGAAGCAGAAATGGCTTTTTGTCCTCATTGCGGAGCAGCCTGCACTACGAAAGAACAGGAAGAACAGGCAGGAGCAGTAGTTGCAGAGATGACTGCGGAGCAACTGGAGCCGGAAGCAGCAGAGGAAGTACTGTCAGAAAAAACGGAGCCAGCAGCAGAAGAGACATTGTCAGAAGCGCCGGAGACGGAAGAGGAAGTACCGTCAGAGAAACCGGAGCCAGTGGAAGAAGTATCGTCAGAAGAGTCTGAGCCAGCAAAGGAAGAGACAGAGGAGGATGGATCGGCAGCAGAAGGAAAAGAAACAGAGTAAAACAGGGGGAAGAGGGAAATGAGAGAGAAAAAGCATGACAGAAAAAACAGAAGGGGCAGGCTTATAAGGAGCATGCTCCTTATAGTGCTTGCATTTGTACTGACAGCAGGGACAGCCACAGTTATGCCTTCGGCAATAGAAGTATCTGCAGCGCCAAAAAAGAAGACAAAGATCCGTTTGGAAGGAAGAAGCGGCCGCTATATCATTGATACAGGATATAACTGGTGGCTGAAAGACAAAAACGGAAAAAGAGTCACAGGATTTCAATATATTAAGGTTCCAAAGGGGAAAAGACTGAAATCCGGATACTATATGTTTGACAGCAAAGGCTGTCTGTGCAAAAAAAAACAGTTTCATAAGCTGGATAAAAAGATTGCAGGAAGAACTTTTAAGGGAACATATTATTTTGGAGATACAAATGGACGCCTGTACAGAAAAGCCGGATGGAAAGTAATAAACGGTCAGAAATATCTACTGTCCTCTTATGGAAGACGATATGAAAACTGCTGGAGATCCGGATACTATCTTTTGTCCAATGGAACGATAGCGAGAAGCAGAAAGCTTCCGGACGGAACCTGGGTAGACTGCAACGGGCGGAGATGTACAGAGGCAGACATGACTCTGAACGGGCTGAAAAAGAAGCTTGGCAGTATGGTGAAGGGGTACAGCGGTTCCTGGTCTGTGTATGTGAAGAATCTGGAGAACGGGGCAGTGATCAATATAAACGACACAGCCATGTATCCGGCAAGTACCATAAAAGCCTTTGTTATGGCGTCTACGTTTGATCAGATTAAACGGGGAAAACTCAGATATAATTCCACTATAAAAAGTCTTCTTAACAGTATGATCACGGTAAGTGATAATGAGGCTTATAATCAGCTGGTAAGATATAACAGCAGATCAAGAAGTTTTGTCAGCGGCACAAAGACAGTAAACCAGTATCTTAAGAAAAATGGTTATACAAAGACCGGTTGTCACAGCAGTCTTCATCCATCTGCTTCAGCATTTACAAGTGACGGACAAAGAAATATCGCTTCCGCAAAAGACTGCGGGGTGCTTTTGGAACGTATTTACAAAGGAACCTGTGTTTCATCGAAATATTCCAGAGAAATGAAGAATCTTTTGCTGAGACAGACTCGCAGATGGAAGATACCGGCAGGAGTTCCGGCAGGAGTCCGTGTTGCAAATAAAACAGGAGAGACTTCCAGTGTGCAGCATGATATGGCAATTGTTTACGGCAAAAAGACAGACTACATTATCTGTGTTTTTTCTTCTACTGGAAATGAAGGTTATGCGGTTCCGAGAATACGGAATATTTCCAGGACCGTTTATAATTATCTGAATAAGTAAGAACAGGGGATAAGTCAATGCACTTTTCAGCAGGATTTAAAAACAGAAGAGAGAAAACAGCTGCCGCTATTGGTTTAAATGTACTGGCTATGGCGGTGCTTGTTCTGATTATGCGTCCGTCCTTTGAGACAAATGATGATATTGTCTTTGCAGAATTTGGAAGTGGACTGAGAGGTGTGAAAACTCCTCACCTTATCTTCCAGAATTATTTTCTTGGAATCATCTATCGGATTTTATATGAGATTACAGGAAGACTGCCATGGTATACGATAGTTCAGTATGCTGTATTGCTGGCGGCTTTCAGTGCAGTGACTTATGTGCTTATAAACAGGCTGGAAGGATATTCCGGCCTGTATCTGTCTGTAGTTCTGCTCTGTGTATTTGGATATGAGAGTTATATTCATATCCAGTTTACCAAGACTGCCGGAATTGCAGCAGCGGCAGCGGTCTTTCTTTTATTTCATGTGGTCACTTCTGAGAAATTCTGTATTTGGGAATTTCTTGTGGGGATCCTGCTGGGGATTTTTGGTTTTATGTATCGGGAAGACCAGTTTTTTGCAAGTTCGGCGCTGATGGCAGGAATTGGTGTTTATTTTCTTCTGACATTGAAAGCACACTTTCCTGAAAAATCCGGAAGAAGATTAGGAATATGTGTGGGAGCTTTCGGGTGTCTGCTTCTGGCGGTTTTTGCAGCAGACAGAGCAGATGCCTTTATGTACAGGAGCCCTCAGTGGCAGGAGTATCAGGAGTTTAACCGTATGAGATCCAGGCTTCTGGATTACGGATTTCCGGACTATGATACAAACAGGGCGCTTTATAAAGAACTGGGGATCAGTGAAGAAGCGCTGCAGCTGTATAAAACATGGAACTTTAATGACCCGGAAAAATTTACTGCAGAAGTTATGGAAAAGCTGGTAAAGCAGAAACCGGAAAGAAATGTTTCCGGGTCTCAGATACTTCGTTTTATAAAAAGATTTCCGGGAGATGCAGGAAAGCTGACAGCTGCTTATGTAGCATTGCTGATCTTTGGATTGTGGATGGTCTTAGGGAAAAAGAATGCGGCAGGCATTATTTCATTTCTTATAGAAATGCTGATTTTAAAGGGATTCTATTTTTACTTATATTTTCAGGGCAGATATATGGTGAACAGGGTAGATGTGGGGCTGTGGTTCAGCGTATGCCTAACCATGTTGTGGATCCTGGGGGAATCGCTGAGAGACAGGACCGAAATTTCCAAATATGGGGGGGTGCTTTTGTGTATAATAGGAATCCTCGCCAGCCAGAGTTTCTGGCATAAGGATTACAGGACTGTTACTGCAGAAATCCCTAAAGCCCGGGTAAGTCAGAGAGCGGTCCTGGAAACCATCGGAACAGATAAAGATCATGTATATCTGGCGAAAAGCGGTACAGTGTCAGAAATTGTCTGCTATGGACCTTTTGACCGAATGTCGGAGAATCTCCTGGATAATCTTTACTGGTTCGGAGGATGGGAGTGTCGTACTCCGGGAGTTATAAAAGAAATGAAAGAGCACGGAATCGTAAATCCGTACAAAGATATGATAGGAAATGAAAAGGTTTATCTGATCGATGACAACATAGATCTGACGGTTGAATATATCCGTCAGAATTATGATGAACATGCAGAAGCAGTATTTGTCAGGACTCTGGGAAATGTGGATCTGTATCAGATTAAATAATGTTACTGTTCACAGCAGCGATAGTTCTGTGTGAACAGTAACAAATAAATCTCAATGATTTCATTGCATTTCTCTGTAGGATGCGGTATGCTAGAAAAGCATATATTTTCAGGAGAGAGGAAAGACAATGGAAAAAAAGAGAGGAAGTTTTACTGACAAGCTGGGATTTGTCCTGGCAGCTGCAGGCTCGGCAGTGGGTCTGGGTAACTTATGGAGGTTTCCGTATCTTGCGGCAAAACACGGAGGCGGAATTTTCCTGCTGATCTACTTGATACTTGCGGTTACCTTTGGATTTGCCCTGATGGTCACAGAAATCGCACTTGGACGAAAGACAAGACTAAGCGCAGTAGGCGCATATCCGGCGCTTGATAAAAGATTTAAGTTTTTGGGTTATCTGTCCAGTGTAATCCCGTTTCTGATCACACCTTATTACTGCGTGATCGGCGGATGGGTACTGAAATATCTGGTAGTGTTTCTTACCGGTCAGGTATCCAGTGCAGCTGCAGATGAATTTTTTACAGGCTACATTGCACAGCCGGCAGCTCCGGTTATTTTCTTTGTTATTTATGTAACAGTTGGAATGGTAGCAGTGCTTCTTGGAGTGGAAGGCGGCATTGAGAAGGCAAGTAAGTTCATGATGCCGGTCCTTGTAGTGATGACTGTTTTTATTTCTGTATTCAGCCTGATGCAGCCGGGAGCAATGGAAGGTCTTCGTTATTACCTTCTTCCAGACTTTTCAAGATTCAGTGCAACTACTGTTATGGCAGCTATGGGACAGTTGTTTTATTCTATGTCTCTTGCCATGGGAATTATGATCACCTATGGTTCTTATATGAAAAAAGAGACAAATCTGGAGAAATCTGTCCGTCAGATTGAGATTTTTGATACAGGAATTGCTTTTATGGCTGGTCTTATGATCATTCCGGCTGTATTTGCTTTTTCCGGCGGAAGTGAAGAGGCTCTTGGAAAAGGTCCGAGTCTGATGTTTATTACATTGCCAAAAGTATTTGACAATATGAAATTCGGTACACTGGTAGGGGCAGTTTTCTTCCTGCTGGTATTGTTTGCGGCATTGACTTCTTCTATTTCACTGACAGAGACTCTGGTTTCTATCGTGGTAGATAAGTTTAAATTCAGCAGAAAAAAAGCCTGCGGAGTTGTCTATGCATGGCTTCTTGCACTGGGAATCCCGGTTTCTCTGGGATTTGGAATCTGGAGCTTTATCAAGCCTCTTGGAATGAGCCTTCTGGATTTCTTTGACTTTACCAGCAACAGCGTGCTGATGCCGATCGCTGCTATCGGTACCTGTATCTTTGTAGGATTTGTGATCAAGCCAAAGACGCTTATTGAAGAGGTAGAGGTCAACGGCAGATTTAAGATGAAAAAGTTTTACTCTATTATGATCAAATATATTGCTCCGGTATGTCTGGTGGCAATTCTGATCTTTGCCGTAATGGAGGCCCTGGGAATGATCACCGTATAGGGGATTAAAAGCCAAAAATAACGAAAAATAAAAAAATTGAAATTAGGCATTGACAGAAGCCCTAAAAGAAGATACAA
>NZ_CABVDF010000032.1:0-19112 GCF_902497045.1 uncultured Blautia sp.
CATGTTTTTACTATGTTTTATCATATATCACATTTCGCCTTGATCCTTCAATTTAAGAAATACTTTTCATTTTATACGGTTAGAGTTATAATAGGAACAGATTCATAAATGAACATGAACAGGAGAATAATACTATGTATCAGATAGACTTCCAAAAACCCATCGCCGTTCATTTTATCGGCATCGGCGGTATCAGTATGAGCGGACTGGCTGAGGTTCTTCTTGAAGAGGGATTCACCATCTCCGGCTCTGACGCAAAAGAAAGTGCTCTTACCAGAACCCTGGAGGAAAAAGGCGCAAAAATCTATTACGGACAGCGCGGCTCTAATATTGGCTCTGATGTGCAGGCAGTGGTCTACACAGCCGCTATCCATCCGGACAATCCCGAATTTGCCAGGGCAAAGGAATTAAATCTTCCTATGCTCACAAGAGCTGAGCTTCTGGGACAGATCATGAAAAATTATGACACTCCCATCGCAGTAGCCGGTACTCATGGAAAAACAACCACCACCTCCATGCTTTCACATGTCCTTTTAAAAGGAAACTGTGATCCTACGATCAGTGTGGGCGGAATCCTTCCGGTCATTGGCGGCAATATCCGTGTAGGCCAGTCAGAAACCTTCCTGACAGAAGCATGTGAATATACCAACAGTTTCCTCAGCTTTTTCCCTAAGATCAGCATCATCCTGAACATTGATGCCGATCACCTGGACTTTTTTAAGGATATTGACGACATCCGCCGTTCTTTCCGAAAATTTGCCCAGCTTCTTCCGGAAGACGGAGCGCTTATCATCAATGCCGATACTCCGGAGTACCAGCAGATCACCAAGGGGCTTTCCTGTCGTGTGATCACCTACAGTCTGGAACATGATGCCGATTATACGGCTTCCGATATCACTTATGATGAATTTGGACACGGCTCCTTTACGGTTTCCTTCCAGGGACAGCCTCTTGGCACCTGTACCCTTCAGGTTCCCGGGATCCACAATGTATCCAACGCCCTTTCTGCAGTGGCAGCAGCTCAGCTTCTGGATCTCTCCTGGGATGTGATCGCAGAAGGACTGAACAGCTTCACCGGAACTGACCGCCGCTTTCAGTACAAAGGACAGGTAGGCGGAGTAACCATTATCGATGATTATGCACATCATCCTACAGAGATCGAAGCAACGCTCCATGCAGCCAAAAACTATCCTCACAAAAAAACCTGGTGTGTATTCCAGCCCCATACATACACACGTACCAAAGCGCTCCTTCCGGAGTTTGCACAGGCTCTTTCTCTGGCAGATCATGTTGTGCTGGCAGATATCTATGCTGCAAGAGAAACTGACACCCTTGGCATTTCCTCTGACGATCTCCGCAAAAAAATAACAGAACTGGGAACTCCCTGCGAATATTTTCCTACTTTTGATGAGATCGAAAATTTTTTACTTGAAAATTGTACACAGGGTGATCTGTTGATAACTATGGGCGCCGGAGACGTTGTAAATATAGGCGAACAGCTTCTCGGTCAATAATTATCCACATTATCCACATGTTTATGCACATTTCCCCCGTGCTAAACATGTGGATTTTTTTCACCTTTAAAAGCCGACATGATTCCACATTTTTTTCACCTATAATCCACCAAAATATTGCAAAATAAAGGGGTTCCAGAATTTACAGACAATTTTCGCCAAAATTCGTTGTCCACATTATCCACATTATCCACATTTTGGTGTGGAAAGTTAAAGACCAAAATACCCTATTCTCATTTGAAAAATCTTGTGCTATAATGCAGTTGACTCGAAAGATATAGAAAGCGGGAGATCGTTCATGAGTATGATCACACTTCAGAAGCCCTCACAGTCAGAGGTTACGCTTCTGTCCAATATATTTATAGACGACTACATGCCGGAGGCTAATGGTGAATTTGTAAAAGTTTATATTTATCTTTTACGTACGCTGTCCACCACTCCGGTTTCTTTTAGTCTGGAGGAAATGGCAGACCGCCTGCTCTGTACAGAGCGGGATATTTTGCGTGCACTGAAATACTGGGCCCGTCAGGATATCCTTGCCCTTGACTTTGCAGAAGACAAGGTCCTCCGCAGTATTGCACTCCTTCCGCCTAAATCCAAAGCACCTGCATCAGAACCATCCGGCTCTTCCGTTTCCAGACAGCCGGCTCCTGCACAGACAGTTCCTCTCACTCCTGACAGAGTCAGAGAACTGAAGCAGAACGAAGAGATCGTCCAGCTTCTTTATATTGCTGAACAGTACCTTGGCAAAACCCTGTCCCCTTCAGAGATTCAAAAGCTTCTTTTCTTTTATGACGGACTGGGCTTTTCCACAGATCTGATCGAATATCTTCTGGAATACTGTGTCAGCCGCAGCCATAAAAGTATCCGCTATATGGAGACGGTAGCTCTTGCCTGGGCACAGGAAGGAATTTCCACAGTAGCGGAAGCAAAAAAAGCCAATGCCCGATACAGTAAGGATTATTATTCTATCCTGAAAACACTGGGCATCACCAACCGAAGCCCGGTGGAAACAGAAGTCACGCTTATGGACACCTGGCTTAAGACCTACGGTTTTTCCATGGCTGTTATCCAGGAGGCCTGCACACGGACAGTTCTGCAGACCGGTCAGGCAAGCTTCCAGTACGCTGATAAGATCCTGACAGGCTGGAAAAAGAAACAGGTTAAAAGCCTGGAGGATATCCAGGCTCTTGATGCTGAATATAAAAAGCGCAAACAGGAAAAAAAGCAGGCCAAAGCTCCTGCTTCACCTGCATCCGGCAACAAATTCAATAATTTCCAGCAGCGCGAATACAATTTTGACGAATACGAAAAGCGCCTGCTTAACCAGTAAAAATCTTCAGACAGGAGGAGTACAGTGTCACTGCAGAATTTTCAGTATGATGTGATCATGAGAGAATACAACCGGCGCCAGGCCCGTGTGCAGCATGATCTGGAGGAGCGGCGCAGGACTGCCTTTGCAAAAATCCCCCGTCTTTCCCAAATAGACCAGGAGGTCGCCTCTCTGAGCGCCCAGAAAGCCCGCTCCCTGCTCAGTGGAACAGGCGGTTCTGTGGACGATCTGAAAAAAGAAGTGGCCGATCTTGCAAAGGAACGCCGATCTCTTCTGACAGCCGGCGGATTTCCTTCTGATTACCTGGAACCTCATTACATATGTCCGCACTGCCAGGACACCGGATATATCGGCAGCAAAAAGTGCTCCTGCTTTAAAAAAGCGGAGATCGAGCTGTTATATACACAGTCAAATCTGGCAGAAATATTGGAAAAAGAAAATTTTGAGCACTTTTCTTTTGACTGGTATTCTGATACAATAAAAAACGAAGCAACCGGATTAACTGCCCGGGAAACAGCCCGGCGTGCCTATGAAGCCGCCAGAAATTTTGTTCAGGATTTTGATTCCCGCTACCAGAACCTGTTCCTTTACGGCAGTACCGGAGTTGGCAAGACCTTTCTTTCTCACTGTATTGCCCATGAGCTTCTGCAGACAGCTCACTGCGTACTGTATTTTTCAGCCTTTGATCTTTTTGACAAAATGGCTCAGAATACTTTTCACAAAAGGTCGGAACATGATCCGGAAGAAGATTTCATCTATGACTGCGATCTCCTGATCATTGATGACCTTGGAACAGAGCTTACCAACAGCTTTGTATCTTCACAGCTTTTTTTGTGCATAAATGAACGTATCGCCCGCAGGCGGTCTACGATCATTTCCACCAATCTGAAGCTGGAAGATTTTTCTTCAACTTATTCCGAGAGAACATTCTCCCGGATCGCCAGCAATTTCCAGATGATCAAGCTCATCGGAAAAGATATCCGTATACAGAAAATTTTTTTAGGAGGAAAATAAATAATGGCACAGTTAAGCACCAAAGATCTGACAACACTCCCTGTAGGAAGACTGGGACTTATCCCGCTGGAAAGCTGCCAGTCACTTGGAGCAAAAGTCAATGACTGGCTTGCGAAATGGAGACGCGAAAGGGATCATCAGGAACTGAACTCCTTTGCTTTTGAAGGATACCAGAGAGATTCCTATATCATCAATGTACAGAATCCCCGTTTCGGCTCTGGTGAAGGCAAATCTGTAATTACAGAATCCGTCCGCGGCGATGATGTTTATCTGATGGTTGATGTGTGCAACTACAGTCTGACTTACCGCATGGGAGGTTTTACCAACCTTATGTCTCCGGACGATCATTTCCAGGATCTGAAACGAGTGATCGGAGCGATCGGCGGAAAAGCCAGAAGAATCAATGTCATTATGCCTTATCTTTATGAAAGCAGACAAAACAAACGTGTAGGACGTGAATCTCTGGACTGCGCAACTGCTCTTCAGGAGCTGACAGCCATGGGTGTGGAAAATATCATTACTTTTGATGCACACGATGCCCGTGTCCAGAATGCAACTCCGCTCCACGGATTTGAAACTGTAAAACCTTCCTATCAGTTTATTAAGGCTCTTCTGAAAAATGAAAAAGGACTTCAGATCGACAACGAACATTTTATGATCATCAGCCCGGATGAAGGAAGTATGAACCGCGCTATCTACCTGGCAAACGTATTAGGCGTAGATATGGGTATGTACTACAAACGTCTGGATTACTCCAAACGCATCAACGGACGTCATCCGGTTGCAGCTTACGAATTCCTTGGACCGAAGCTGGCAGGGAAGGATATGATCCTCATTGATGATATGATCTCTTCCGGAAACACTGTCCTTAAAATTGCTTCTCTTCTGAAAGAAAGAGGCGCCGGAAAGATTTATATCTGCTCTACTTTCGGCTTCTTTACAGACGGTCTGGAAAAATTTGATGAAGGATTCAAAAAAGGCTATTTCGACAAGCTTCTTACCACCAACCTGGTATATCAGACACCGGAGCTTCTGGAAAAACCATATTATATCACCTGTGATATGAGTAAATACATTGCCCTTATCATAGATACCCTGAACCATGACATGTCCATCAGTCATCTTCTGAATCCTGTGGACCGTATCAAACGCTGTGTAAACAACTATATGGATCAGAACAAATAACAGGAGTTTGTTTTAAATTCCTGCAATCCGGATATAAAAAGGCTGATAAACTGCAGATTTCTTATTTGGTCTGCCTGTTTATCAGTCTTTTTTATCTGTCTGCGGCTTTTTCCGCAGAAGCATTTTTATAACACTATTTTATGATAAGATATTCCATTCTTTTCAAGAATCTCCATTTCCCTTTGTCTGCAGCTGCAGATGATCACCTGGCGTTTCTCCTTCGCAAGCCATTTAAGCACTGATGCAAGCCGTTCTTCATCATACATGCCAAATACTTCATCCAGAAACACCGGAAGCTGTTCTGAGCCGCACAGAAGCTCTCCTGCGGCCATTCTAAGAGAAAAATAAATCTGTTCCACCGTTCCCCGGCTGAGATTCTCCAAAGCTACTGTCCGCTCTCCTGTATTGACGGAAATGTGGAGATCTGCATCTATCAGTATCTCTGTATACTTTCCTCCTGTGATCTCTCCCAGAATCTGGGAAATCCGTCGTCTGAGCTTCCATCCCACCTGATGGTGGATATCCTTTGACAGTCTGTCGATCACTGTCATGGCAAGATTCAAAGCTTCAATCTCCATCTCTTCAGCAAGGGGATGATAGGCATGCTCCTCTGTTTCCTGATATTCCGTGGTAATATTTTCAAGGGCCGTCTCTTTTTCCCTGCGAATCTCTCTCAGGCTGTCGCGGCTCCACTCCAGTTTCTCCTGTTTAGCCAGAAAACGGTTCTTCTGACGTTCTTTATTCTGAAGCTTTTCTATTATCCGGAGTCTCATGA
Organism: uncultured Blautia sp.; assembly: GCF_902497045.1. Taxonomy (NCBI): domain Bacteria; kingdom Bacillati; phylum Bacillota; class Clostridia; order Lachnospirales; family Lachnospiraceae; genus Blautia; species uncultured Blautia sp. Next base: position 5,822 of record NZ_CABVDF010000032.1, read on the forward strand.
TATAGCTGCCTGCCGCCGCCAGGATACCTGCCACGCCTATGATCATAGCGAAAAGTATGCTTTTGAAAAATCCTGCCACTGCAAGAGCACCGCCTACACCCAGGATCAAAAATGCCGCCATAATGATATCCGTCTTCTTTTTTTGGGATAAAAGAGCAGAAAGACTTTCCTCCACAGCGCTTATGCCTCTCTCCTCTTCTTTTTCATACCTTCCTGCCAGATCCTGTTCTTTCACATTCAGATCATCCAGTTCCTGCTTCAGGTAATCCATACTGGAAAGCAGTTTTTCCTTTTCCAGCTCTGTCTCCTTTTTCTTTTTGTCAGCCTGCACCTGATAGCCCTTTCTGGACATTTTAAGCATCTGCATGGTACGTCCCAGATCCACAGAGCTGTCTCCGGCTCCCTGGTAGCTGGCCATGTAATTTTGTACTTCCCGGACAAGCTCTACACCTGTGGTGCTTTTCAGCTGCGCAACAGAAACTGTATTTTCATAGACCGTTTCGCTTATGCCTCCAAGAACTGCCTCCAGATCACCTGCCTCCACATCCATCAGCTCTCCGTCATCTTCACAGAAAAGCTCTGTCATCTGGTTTTCTTTATAAAAATTTCTGGTAAGCCGAAAATTCCTTCCTCCGTTTTCAAACCACAGGATCCCTCCATAATCTCCGGGATTTTCCCAGGGAAGATACAGCGTATAGGCATCTTTTTTTGCTGCCCGTCCCCTTTGTCTCTGGATTCCGTAAAGCATACTTTTTACAAAAGTATGCGTAGTCGTCTTACCGCTTTCATTTTCTCCGCAGAGCACATTGATCCCCGGAGAAAACTCCATGGTCCGATTATGAAGTCTGCCGAAATTTCTGACACTAATACGTTTTATGATCATGATCTTTTCCCATTATCGATTTAATATACTAGTTTCAAGCAAGGCCTGCAGTCCATGATACAATGCCTTTTCTTCTACCACAGTAAGGTCTCTGCCCATAAAGGAGCCAACATAATCTCCAATAAGGGTGCCTGTATACTTCCGGTAAAGTTCCTCCAGGTCATATGCAGGCTTTGATTCATCCAGGATCTCTACAATATTTCCCAGCTTTTTCAGGCGTTCTGTAAGCAGGATCAGCTCCGGAGATCTCCATCCCCTTAAAATGATCCGGTATATGTTCTTGCCGCCTCGTTTAAAAATCTCGTTTTTTACCATTTCTTCAAGAGAAAACTGAGTAGTAGTCTCCTGCATAGTCAGAAGAAGATTCTGATAGCTTCTGGATGCAAACGGCATGAATTTCAGCCGTATCCGTCCTTCATCATAGCTTCCCAGGATATATCCGTGTTCCCCTGTATCGTTTCGGTCAATTGGTTCCAGAGCCCCCGGATACAGAGCTTTTCCCCGGATCACTGCCTGAGGCTTATGGATGTGTCCCAGTGCAAGATAGGAAAAACCTGATGCCGCAATACGCTTCATATCCATAGGGATATGATTTCCGTCTCCTCCATGGGCAAGAAGCACATGAAATCCAGGTTTATCCTCCGGTTTCCAGGCATCATAAAGAGGTTCCCGAATCTCCTGATGCTGATAGCTCATGCCATAAACAAAAGTATTCAGCTCCGGGATTTCCACACAGGAACGCATCTCCTGTTCAAAAAATGTAACATTTGGCTCCCATGAAAATCCTTTATAAAAAGAATCCTGCTTTATATGATCATGATTTCCTGCCATAAGAAAAACTCTTGTTTCAGGAATGGTAGAAAAAAGGTAGTTAACCTCCTTCAGTTCTTTTAAAAGAGGCTGACGGTGAAAAAGATCTCCTGCTATAAACAAGAAATCCACCGGATCTCTGCGTACAGACGCAATGACCCGGCGGAAAGTCTCCCAGATCTCTTCCTCCCGCTCATGGCTCCAGGGGCAGCCCCTGTCAGGAACTGCTCCCAGATGTACATCTGCAAGATGAATAAATCTTATCATTCATTACTCCTTATAAATCACAGTTGTTTACTGTTCTCGGGAACGGGATCACGTCACGGATATTTCCCATTCCTGTCAGATACATTACGCAGCGCTCAAATCCAAGGCCAAATCCGGAATGGCGGGTAGAACCGTATTTACGAAGATCCATGTAGAATCCATAGTCCTCTTCCTTCAGTCCAAGCTCCTCCATACGTGCTTTCAGCTTGTCATAGTCATCCTCTCTCTGGCTTCCTCCGATGATCTCGCCGATTCCCGGTACCAGGCAGTCCATAGCAGCAACTGTTTTGCCATCCTCGTTCTGCTTCATGTAGAATGCTTTGATCTCCTTCGGATAATCAGTAACAAATACCGGTTTCTTAAAGATCTGCTCTGTCAGGTATCTTTCATGCTCTGTCTGAAGATCACAGCCCCAGAATACCTTATAATCAAATTTGTCATTATTCTTTTCCAGAAGCTCGATGGCCTCTGTATAAGTCACATGACCGAATTCAGAATCGATCACATGGTTCAGACGGTCCAGAAGTCCTTTATCCACAAAAGAATTAAAGAAATTCATTTCCTGAGGAGCATTTTCAAGGACATAGCGGATCACATATTTCAGCATGTCTTCAGCAAGATCCATATTATCATTAAGATCTGCAAACGCACACTCCGGCTCAATCATCCAGAACTCTGCCGCATGACGGGTGGTATTGGAATTCTCTGCGCGGAAAGTCGGTCCAAACGTATAGATATTGCGGAATGCCTGAGCATAAGTTTCTCCGTTCAGCTGACCGCTTACAGTCAGGTTTGTCTCTTTTCCAAAGAAATCCTGAGAGTAATCTACATTTCCCTTGTCATCCAGCGGCGGATTCTGCGGATCCAGTGTTGTCACGCGGAACATCTCGCCTGCACCCTCACAGTCGCTTCCTGTGATCAGCGGCGTATGCACATAAACAAATCCTCTCTCCTGGAAAAATTTATGGATGGCATAGGCACACAGGGAACGAACACGGAACACAGCCTGGAAAGTATTTGTCCTTGGTCTTAAATGTGTCATAGTCCTTAAATATTCCATGGTATGACGTTTTTTCTGAAGAGGATAATCAGGAGCGGAAGCACCCTCTACCATTATCTCAGATGCCTGGATCTCAAAAGGCTGCTTTGCCTCCGGTGTGGCAACCAGAGTTCCTTTTACAATAATTGCAGCGCCTACGTTCAGTTTGCTGATCTCTGCAAAATTTTCCATAGTGTCATGGTATACGACCTGCAGAGTATCAAAGCAGGAGCCGTCATGAAGAACGATAAATCCAAATGCCTTGGAACCGCGGACACTGCGGACCCATCCGCCTACTGTAACTTCTTTGTCCAGAAAAGTCTGGCGGTCTGTGTAAATATCTTTTACTGTTGTAAGTTTCATAATCTATTTCCTCTCTCTGTTTCATAAAAATCATAAAAAGCGAAGCAGACGCCCAGGCGTCCGTTTCGCTTTCTAGTATATCCCATTCATTGTGTTCCTGCAAGGTGTAAATACAGGAGTTTTCCGGAAATCAGAGTTTTTCTATAAAACGCATAAAGGCAGCTCTGCCTTCCTCTGTACATTTATAAACGCCGGCATCCTCCAGTACATGAACAAATACATTGCCAACTTCCTTCTGAAGGATCTCATGTATATTGTCTTTGTTTATGTTGGTATATTTCGGGAGGAATTTCTGTACCCATTCCGCATGCTTTTCTATTTTTTCGTTGGAGGCAATATCCTTTCCTGTCAGGATATATTCCTCCAGAAGCTCCAGTTCTTCCTTCAGACGTGCAGGAAGAACAGCAAGTCCCATAACCTCGATCAAACCAATATTTTCTTTTTTGATATGATGATACTCTGCATGAGGATGATATACACCAAGAGGATGCTCTTCTGTCGTAATATTGTTTCTCAGAGTCAGATCCAGTTCAAACATTTCTCCCACTTTACGTGCAATCGGAGTAATGGTATTGTGAGGCTTACCATCTGTCTCTGCATAGATAAAGGCAGCTTCGTCTGTATATCCTCTCCATACTTCCAGTACATGAGAAGCGAGATCGATCAGGCGCTTTTCGTCTTTATGACGGATGCGGAGAACAGAGAGAGGCCATTTGACAATGCCTGCCTCCACATCCTCATATCCTGGAATGGTCACATACTTCTCAATAGGAGCTTTTGCCATGGCAAAGGTATAATGTCCTCCCTGGAAATGATCATGGCTTAAGATAGAGCCTCCTACGATAGGAAGATCTGCATTTGACCCCAGGAAGTAATGAGGAAACAATTTTACAAAATCAAAAAGCTTGATAAACGCATTTCTCTCAATCTTCATCGGAGTATGCTGTCCGTTAAATACAATGCAGTGCTCGTTGTAATATACGTAAGGAGAATACTGAAATCCCCATGGACTGTCGTTTACAGTGATAGGAATGATCCTGTGGTTTTCTCTTGCCGGATGATTCACACGTCCTGCATAACCTTCGTTTTCCACACAGAGCAGACATTTGGGATAGCTGCTTGTCTTTGCGTTCTTGGCGGCTGCAATGGCTTTCGGGTCCTTTTCCGGTTTAGAAAGATTAATGGTGATATCAATATCCCCATAAGGACTTTCCACAGACCATTTCTGATCTTTTTTAACACGGTAACGCCGAATATAATCACTGTCCTGGCTTAATTTGTAGAAATAATCTGTTGCCTCTTCCGGACTCTTCTCATATCTGTCCCAGAATTCCTTCTGAACCTGAGCAGGTCTTGGCATCAGACAATTCATAAGACGAGTATCAAACAGATCCCTGTAAACCACACTGTCCTCAATAAGTTCTCTTTTTACTGCTTCATCCAGAAGTTCTTTTAGAGTCTCCTCCAGATCTACATCTGTAAAGTTCTCTTCCGGCTCCTGGTATTCTTCCTCATGAAATACATCCAGAAGAAGATTGATCGTGTAATTTTTTTCACACTCCGGTGTCAGCCCTGTTTCGATTCCATACTGTACCAGTTTTCTGATGCTTCTACTTAACATGTGTCTGTCCCCCTGTTTTTTATGCAATCACATGAGCTCCATCACCGATATCTACTACATAGAACTCAGCTTCATGACCAACCTTTTCTTTATACTGTTTTCCAATGGTGTCAATAAAGGTATCCACTGCATCATTTTTTACAATGCTCACTGTACAGCCGCCAAATCCGCCTCCAGTGATACGGGATCCGATCACGCCTGGGATCTTCCATGCAAGATCCACCAGAATATCAATCTCTTCACAGGAAACTTCATAATCGTCGCGGAGAGAAACATGGGAAGCATTCATAAGACGGCCGAATTCTTCTACATTATCTTCTTTCAGTGCTTTCACTGCCTTGACAGTACGCTGATTTTCATAAACAGCATGTTTTGCACGTTTACGGCAGATATCACTTGTAATGGCATCTTTATGCGCCTCAAATTCTTCCTCTGAAAGGTCTCCAAGAGTTTTGATGTCAATTACCTTTTTCAGTTCCTCGAGAGCTGTTTCACACTCATTTCTTCTGTCGTTATACGCAGATCCTACCAGGCTGTGTTTTACTTTACTGTTAGTGATCACGATCCTTGCATCTTTCAGTACCACCGGAGCATATTCATAATTTAATGTACTGGTATCCAGGAAGATGGCACAGTCTTTTTTACCCATTGCACTGGCAAACTGATCCATGATGCCGCAGTTCATTCCATTAAAATTATTTTCAGAATACTGTCCGATCAGTGCAAGATCCTGCATGGAAAACTGTTCTACCCCAAACATATCCTTTAACATCAGTCCAGTCAGAACTTCAAGCGATGCAGAAGAGGAAAGACCTGAACCATTGGGAATATTTCCGTAAATAAGGAAATCCACACCAGTATCAAACTTAACCCCTCTTTTTTCAAATGCCCACATCACTCCCTTTGGGTAGTTTGTCCATCCTGCTTCATCTGACGGAACAAGGTCGTCCAAAGAAGTTTCAATCACACCCAGTTTGGTGAAGTTCGCAGAATAAAAACGAAGCTTTCTGTCCTCTCTTTTTCTCGCAAGTCCGTATGTTCCAAGAGTCAGTGCACATGGAAATACATGACCTCCGTTATAATCGGTATGCTCTCCGATCAGATTTACACGTCCCGGTGCAAAATATTGACGAATTTCTCCACCTTCACCGTAAACCTCTTTGAATTTCTCCATCAGCTCTTTCTGCATATTGCTGCCTCCCATTTCCGAAGAATCTTTTCTTCATTTTTCTTTATTTTTCAGGAGTACTGTGTTTAATATTTCACAGCCTCCAGATATGTGATAAAAACATTTCCGGCTTTTTGGAACAATGCTGTACTGTCATTCAGCCCATAGGGCTTCACTTCTCCTGTTGCCGGATCCAAAAGCCAGGTATTGTACTCATCGTATCCTACGATCACTCTGCTTGAATTTTCACCTGTCTTAACGATCACCGCTCTCTGGGCACTGATCTCATAAAGGATATTTTCCAGACTGCATCCGGTAAGATCTATGATCGTTCCCTGATCTCCCATACCTTCCTGGAGAACTTTTTTATCCCAGGAGCCTGACTTTATAATATCAGGGATATCTTCTGTATTCAAGGTAATCTGAGTTTTGACGTTTCCTCTTTCCCATACATACTGCTGTGCACGGTTCAGCACTACACCGGTAAGAGCATCCGCCCTCTTTACTGCTGAAGCCGGATTGGTCCATGTGCTGTCCAGCCCGCCTTTTCCATATACATAATACAGTTCTTCTTCCGGAGTTTCCACCTGAAGTTCTACCACATGCTCTTTTACACTGCGCATTTTTGCATGAAGGATCAGCGGTTTATCTGATTCCGGACTGTCTTCAAAAGTCAGACGGGTCATTGTTCCCTGTCTGTCCGAACTGGTCTGTTCCACAGACACCAGTTTAGCAGTGGTATTTCCATTATTCATGATATTATCCTTTTTTTGGACAGAATAGCCTTTCTCCGTCTTTGCCGCCAGCTGGAACTCCATCAGCGTCCGTCCAATTGTCACATTTATAATATAAAGCCCATCCTGATGGTATTCTTTTTTCAGGTTCCCCTTAAAATCTTCGATTCTAAAGGAAGTCAGCCCTTCTGTGGAATGACCGTTTTCATCTGTAATGATGTCACCGTTCTGCAGAATACCGTAGATCAGATCCTCGTTCATAAATCCCAGAGTACGAAGCTCCTGGGCTTCTGCCGGAGCTATCATTCTTATTTCCTGTGAATCAAAATCCATCAGTTCTATCTGTCCTGCGTTCTCTCCCTGGGACACGATCCAGGCTGCATGAGCATTGGTATCGGAAACTACGAAATTATCACTGTTGATTCCTTCTGCCAGTATCTCATAACTGCTCTCATCAATGTTGATCTGATAAAGATCCTTTGCCAGCACAAGGAAAAGCTGATTTTCCTTGTTTACATAGGAAAGAATACCCAGATCGTCATTAAGGAACTCATAGGACTCTGTGCTCGGTATAAATACTTTTTCCTCAACCATATTCTGGTCATTACTGTAGTGGTAAACTCCCACTCCACTGTATCCTTCATGATTTCCACGGCTCATGTAACCATAGACCATAAAGTTTACATCACCATCTTTTTCTACGCTGAGAAGCTTGATCCCATGCTCTGTGGAAGCATCCCGGAAATCGCTGTTTTCCTGCTTCCGAAAGCTAAATACATCTACAAATTTACCGTTTTCCGGTACATACGTCCACAGCTCTCCCTCACGGACAAAGGCCACTACTTCAGCCTCTTCGTTGGTCATATAAGAAACAGCTTTATCACCTACTCCCAGAAGAAGGCCTCTGTCACTGATCACAGAAAGCTGAGGATCAAAGATCTGTGATGCCGAACGCTGAAAATCAAGAAGCATGATTCTGGAATCTGTATACCTCATTCGGAAAAAATCTGTCACATTATAATACTCAGCTTTTCCCTCATCATTATTGGCTGTAATCTCATATTCCAACTGAATACTTGCTGTAGTTTCATTAATATCCTTTATAACCGGAATTCCCTCCCGGGATATCTGAGGAAGAAGATTTCCCCAGCTTATATCTGATAAAGAAGAGGAAATACTGACATCATTAAAATTTCTTACTCCGCTCTCAGTAACTTCCAGATAAACGGACAGTTCGTCAGCCAGAGTCTTGTCCATACATTTCCGCGCAAACTCTTTTGCAAAAGCCACATACTCTGAAACTTTTGTAACTGAACGGGAAACCACTCTTGTATAGTAGTAGGCTTCTCCGGTGTCTGTATCCAGTGTAATCTGCATGGAATATTCCTGATTCATCAGAAGACCGGAGCTGATCTCTATAGATGTTCTTAAGTAGCCTTCTGCTTCTTCCAGAGCGTTGATCTTTCTGTTCTCGATCACCTTTCTTCCATCTGAGCTTCGTACTTCATATGAAAGACTTTTTACTTCTGACTCATGAGGATCGATCACCAGCTGAAGCTGTCTGGTAGTATCAAGAGGAGTCACACACTCCCTGACAAAATCTGCCTGCATAGGTTCCCGATATCCATGCATAAGATTGGATAAAGTTCCGCTAAAGTCCACCATAACCTCCGGAAGAACCGGATTATTCATATCTGAACGGTCGTCTGTTGACCGGCTGTTCATCAATATCGCAGTCCCGGCTACTCCAAGAATAAATACCAGGAACAGCACTCCGAACCTGCGCAAAAATCTTTTCATTTTATATTATACATCTCCCTTCTCAGGATACAAAAGCTTCTCCAGAGTCAGATCTCCATGAATGGCTTCTGTCATATTCCGGAGATTCTCCATTCCCTGTTTTTTTCCTCCTTTTACCGCACGGATCAGAAGATTCTTAGGTGTATGCTCCATGTCGATAAATTCAAGGATCTGCGTAGTATATCCTTTGGATTCCAGAAGATTCGCCCGTATGCCATCTGTTATAAGAGCAGACAGACGTTCCTTCAATATTCCATATTTCAAAACAGGAGCTAAAAGATCACTGCTGATTTTTGCATTCAGTTCATGCTGACAGCAGGGAACTGAAAAAATAACCTCTGCATCCCATTCCACAGCTTTTGCAAGAGCATAGTCGGTTGCCTTGTCGCAGGCATGAAGAGTCACCACCATGTCCACTTTCTGAAGACCCTGATAGCCTGCAATGTCTCCCTGAAGGAAATGCAGTTTATCATAGCCATAGCTTTCTGCCAGACGGCTGCAGTTCTCGATCACATCCGCCTTCAGGTCAAGACCAATGATATTTACATCATATCCCCGCAGTTCTCTGAGGAAGTAATACATGGCAAAGGTCAGATAGGATTTTCCGCAGCCAAAATCCACAATGGTAATCTCTCTGTCTCTGGAAAGCTTTGGAAGAACATCTTCGATAAATTCCAGAAAACGATTAATCTGTTTATATTTGTCATAAGACGATACATGTACTTTACCTTCCGGGCTCATAACTCCTAAATCTACCAGAAACGGCACTGGAACACCTTCTGGAAGAATATACTGTTTTACCCGGTTATGCGAAAGGATCTTTACGTTTTCCTTCACTTCATGAGGTTTTACTTTAATCGTCTGCTTTCCTTTTTTGCTGACCAGAACGCTTCCATCTGAACATCGTCCCTGGGTCTGAAGCTGAGAATAATCTCCTGAAAGGCATTGCTCCATATAAGAAAGGAGTTCTTCTCTGGTGTAGTTCCTGTGCAGAACTTTCTGCCCCACAGTGGAAGATGCCTGGTAAAGGATCCGTCCCTTCAGTTCCACAGGGCGGATCCGCACTCTTGTAGGAATATCTTTTTTTCTGCTTCCGCTAAGTACTGCAAGGATCAGGTCTTCTCTGATCTGCTCTTCCAAAAATTCCTGTATTGTTTTCATACTTTTACCTCTAACTATTCAGCTGCTGTCTCATACAATTCCTAAAAAACCTGTTTTTAGGTTTCAGTAACCCCGGCATCGTTTTTTTCTGCAGCGCCTTTCGGAAATATCCTGCCAGAAAAGCACCTGAAGCAGTTCGTCGGACATTTCTTTCATTTTGTTTTTTTCCCGCAGTAAATTTTTTACCCGCTCATACTCTTTTCTCATCATCCACGGATCCGGATATTCATCATAAATCCTGCTGCCCTGGTAATCCATAAGATCCGCTTCCTCATGAATATAATCCTGAAGCTCACGGGCTGTCTGCGGATACCGGGATCTCATCAGTTCTGCCTCTCTTTCCTGCTGCAGCTCTCTGTCATACACCTCAGGATCTGCATATACTGCATAAAACGGAAAAAATTCATCATAATACATAAGCTGCCTTCTCCCCTTCTGTTCTCTGCTTTTAGGCTATGCAGAGATTTCCAAAAGGTTCCAGATCCGGCTGAAATTTCTTTTTTCTTTATCTGTTATTTATCCCTGGATATTTCTTAAAATTCTTCTGGTAAGTTTAACACTGTGCTGGATTGCAAGTTTTTCAAATGCAGGATAATCTACATGGGCGCTTCCATCTGCCTTATCAGAAATAGCGCGGATCACCAGAAATGGAATATGGTTCAGCACAGCTGCCTGGGCGATGGCTGCTCCTTCCATTTCTACTGCATACGCTCCAAACTCACTGACTATAAAATCCTTTATCCCCTGATCTGCTACAAACTGATCTCCGGAAGCGATCCGTCCTTCAAATACCTGAATGTCCGGATTAACTTCTTTGCATGCTTCCACAGCAAGACGGCGCAGAGCTTCATCGCTCTGGAAAGAAAACTGTTCCATCTGCGGAACCTGACCCTTTTTATATCCAAAAGCCACTGCGTCCATATCATGATGGACAAGGTCTGTAGAAACCACAATGTCTCCAATGTTAATATCATTATTCAGACTTCCTGCAATACCTGTATTGATCACGACCTCTGCCTGAAAATCGTCTGCCAGGATCTGGGTACAAACAGCTGCATTCACCTTACCAATACCGGATTGTACCACCACCACGTTTTTTCCTTCCAGAGTTCCCGCATAGAACTCCATGGATGCCTTACGTGTGATCTCTATATCCTGCATCAGTTCCTTTAATCCTGCAACTTCATCAGCCATTGCTCCGATAATTCCAATACGTCTCATTATAGTAATCTCCTTTACAGACAAAATATCCTGCTATTTTCTTATTTTTAAAGCAAGCTGCTCCGTTCACAGCAACGATCGTGCCATGTGAACAGCAGCCCGTTTCACTTATGTATTATAACAAAAGTTCCGTTTATATGGAAACTTTTTTTCAATTCTGTTATAATGTCTTACGGTATTACTTTTCACAATCATCTCAGAAGTTATATATTCAGACTAATCAAAGGAGGAACAATAGATGATTTTCAAAACAAAAGGAGTCTGCTCCAGCGCAATTGAATTTGAGCTTGATGACGAAAAAAAGATCCACAATGTTAAATTTCAGGGTGGCTGCTCCGGAAACACACAGGGAGTTGCCAGGCTTGTAGAAGGAATGGATGCAGAAGAAGTAATCCGTCGTCTGGACGGAATCCGCTGCGGTCATCGTCCGACTTCATGTCCGGATCAGTTATCACGTGCAGTAAAAGAAGCACTGCAGTAATATAAAGAAGCTGTGAACTGACATGTCTGCCAGTTCACAGCTTTTATTCACTCCATCAAATTCATTTCTCTTTTATCTGTCGCTTCTGTCCCATTTATCACAAAGGGATTGTATCTCTCTGGAAAAGCGCTCCAAATCTTTATTAGCTCCGCCCTCATTTTTCCGGATCACCGACATAAGTCTCTGTCCCATTGCCACCAGTTTCTGGAAAGCCCGGGCAGCCTTCGTACTCTTCGGTGACAGATGTGTCTTTTCAAGTTTTACACCAGATGTTTCAAAAATACATACATTATCTTTCAGATCATATACCGTTCCGCTGAAAGGTGCAACTGCATCCAGTCCCTTTTCTTCACAAAGTCTCTCTGCAAAAAGATCTGTTACCGTGTCTTCACCATGAGTCACAAAAACTCTTTGTGGTTTTTTCTCAAAAGCACCTATCCAGTCAAGAAGTCCATTTACATCTGCATGTCCGCTGATCCCCGGCATCTGACAGATTTCCGCAGCCACATATACGTCTTCACCAAAAAGCTTTACCTCTTTTGCGCCCTCAAGAAGTGATCTTCCAAGAGTTCCTACTGCCTGATATCCTACAAAGAGAATCGTATTATTTTTGTTCCAAAGATTATGCTTCAAATGGTGTTTAATACGTCCGGCATCACACATTCCACTGGCGGAAATGATCACCTTACATTCTTCATCAAAATTGATCGCCCTTGAATCTTCGCTTGTAACAGAAGTTTTCAATCCCGGAAAACTTATAGGATTAATTCCCTTTCGGATCAGGGAAATAGCCTCCTCATCAAAGCAGTCGTAACGATGCTCCCCAAAGATAGTGGTAGCCTCATTTGCCAGAGGACTGTCTACATATACTTTAAAATTCCCATGTCCGGTAACTCTTCCTTCTTCCTTGATCTGCCTGATAAAATAAAGCATCTCCTGTGTACGTCCTACTGCAAAGGAAGGAATCACTAAATTTCCGCCCCGGTCAAAGGTTCGTTGGATCACATCACTTAAAATCCCTACATAATCTGGTCTGTCTCCATGGCTTCTGTCTCCATAAGTAGACTCCATCACTACATAATCTGCCTCATGCAGATAAGTCGGATCCTTGATCAAAGGCTGCGACGTATTTCCAATATCTCCCGAAAAAACAATTTTTCTTTCTTCTCCATCTTCCATAATAGTAATTTCAATGCTGGCCGACCCCAGAAGATGACCTGCATCTACAAAACGTATTGAAATTCCTTCCGCCGGAGCTATAACTTTTTCGTAAGGACAGGGAACAAAATTTCGAATTACTCCCAGTGCATCTTCCATTGTATAAGCAGGTATAAATTCCGGTTTTCCCTGACGACGTCCCTTGCGATTCCTCCACTCCGCCTCGAACATCTGGATATGGGCACTGTCACGGAGCATGATATCGCACAAATGGCAGGTAGCTTCAGTAGCATAAACGGGTCCCTGAAATCCCTTGGCATAAATTGCGGGAAGATTTCCGGAATGATCCATATGCGCATGCGTCAGAAGCACAAAATCCAGATCTCCCGGATTTACAGGGATTTCCTTGTTTTCATAGTAATTAGGCCCCTGCTCCATACCACAATCTACCAGAAACTTCCGACCGGCAGCCTCCAGATAATAACAGCTTCCAGTGACCTCATGTGTCGCACCAATAAATGTAATCTTCATATGAAAGCCCCCTTTTTGTCAGACATTCTTTCTGTTATAATACATTTTGTAATT
>NZ_CABVDF010000033.1:0-19100 GCF_902497045.1 uncultured Blautia sp.
CGACAGCTGGAGATTCTTTTTATAGGACTGCTTTACTTTCTATCTGTTCGATCACCCTTATCAACATGCTGTTTTTAGAGAAATATTATATTACAAAGAAAACAGAGGTATTAAGGTCTGCTATGGCAGATCTTCAGGAACTACGCCTGACTACAGATGAAGAAGGCAATGAAACTGCAGAGATTTCTGATGCATTAAGCAGGGCATGTGCTCAAAATAATCTGTCATGGATGATCATTACGGCAGACGGGCAGAAAGTAGCTTCTGTGGGCGGAAGTGAAGGAATGCTTCAGGCAAGGCTTATTGGTTATGCCTATGACCTGGATAAAAAGCATATGAAAACGAAAACATTTGAACAGTCTGACAGTTACGTGATTCAACAGGTCAGTGACCGCTTTGCTGGTATGGATTATCTGGAAAGCTGGGGAAATTTAAAGAATGGGTGCTTTTTTCTGATCCGGACACCGTTGGAGAGTATCCGGGAAAGCGTCTCTATATCCAACAGCTTTTATTTTGTAGTAGGTATCTTTATTATAGGGGTCAGTGCCCTGGTGCTCTGGATTATTACCAGACGGATTACAAATCCGATCAGTGAGCTGACAGTACTGTCAAGAAAAATGAGCAATCTGGATTTTGAAGCCAAATATAAAAGTCAGGCAGGTAATGAAATCGACGAGCTGGGAGAAAACTTTAACAGGATGTCCAAGGAGCTGGAAAAAACAATTTCTGAATTAAAAGCTGCCAATAATCAGCTGCAGAAAGATATTGAAAGCAAAATACGCATCGACCAACAGCGTCAGGAATTTCTGAATAATGTTTCTCATGAGCTGAAGACGCCTATCGCGCTTGTTCAGGGATATGCGGAAGGACTGAAAGAAAATATTTCAGATGATCCGGAAAGCCGAGAATTCTATTGTGATGTGATCATGGACGAGGCGTCTAAAATGAATAAACTGGTAAGGAATCTTCTGACTTTGAATCATCTGGAGGAGGGAAGAGATGAGCTGACAATGGAGCGGTTTGATGTTGTCAGTCTGATCCGCGGAGTTCTCCAGTCTATGGATATTATGATCCAGCAGAAGGAGGCAAAGGTTTCTTTTCAGGCGATGGAGCCGGTATATGTCTGGGCAGATGAGTTTAAAATTGAGGAAGTAGTTACAAATTACACCAGCAATGCACTGAACCATCTGGAGGGAGAAAAAGAAATCGAGATCTGTGTGATACCGGAAGGAGACAGAGTCAGGATTTCAGTATTTAATACCGGAACACCAATACCGGAAGCAGATATTCCGAATCTCTGGAAAAAATTTTATAAAGTTGATAAGGCGAGAACCAGAGAGTACGGCGGAAGCGGGATCGGTCTTTCTATCGTCAAAGCCATCATGGAAAGCCATCATCAGGAATACGGAGTCTGTAATTATGACAATGGCGTGGAATTCTGGTTCACGCTGGATACAAAGAGTGTGAATTAAGACGAAAATCGGCAGATGTAAAGAAATCCCTTTGCATCTGCCTTTTTTTGGAGTATAATCGACATATCTTAGGAAAAATGAGGAAGGAATATGATCGGAATTATAGATTATGACGCAGGAAATATCCGCAGTGTGGAAAAAGCTTTTGCCTGTTTAGGCGAACAGACCGTAGTTTCCCGTGATCCTTCGGTACTGATGAAAGCGGATAAAGTGGTACTTCCCGGTGTGGGAAGCTTTGGGGATGCCATGGGAAATCTTCGTAAATATGGACTTGTTCCTGTGATCCATGATATGGTAAACTCAGGAAAGCCTTTGTTAGGGATCTGTCTGGGGCTTCAGCTTCTTTTTGAAAGCAGCGAGGAAACTCCGGGAGCAGAGGGACTTGGGATTCTGAAGGGAAGGATTTTAAAGATTCCTTCGGCTCCTTCTTTAAAAATTCCTCATATGGGCTGGAATTCCCTGCATCTTCAAAACAACGGAAGGCTTTTTCGGGATATTCCGGAGGATACGTATGTATATTTTGTTCATTCGTATTATCTGCAGGCAGAGGAGCCGGAGATAGTGAAGGCGGTAACAGACTACAGTACGGAAATTCATGCTTCTGTAGAGAAGGGGAATGTATTTGCATGTCAGTTTCACCCGGAAAAAAGCAGCCGGTACGGACTGAAGATTCTGGAGAATTTTGCGAAGCTTGACAGGGAGGAGAAATAGTATGTTTACAAAAAGAATCATTCCCTGCCTGGATGTAAATAAAGGACGGGTGGTAAAAGGGGTAAACTTTGTGAACCTGAAAGATGCCGGAGATCCGGTGGAGATTGCAAGGGCCTATGATTCGGCAGGTGCGGATGAACTGGTTTTTCTGGATATTACAGCTTCCTGCGAAGAGAGGGATACGGTGGCGGATATGGTCCGTGCCGTAGCTTCCAGTGTGTTTATTCCTTTTACCGTAGGCGGCGGGATCCGTACGGTAGAGGATTTCAAAAGGCTTCTCAGGGAGGGAGCGGACAAGATATCCGTTAATTCGGCAGCAATTGACCGGCCGGAGCTGATCTCTGAGGCGGCAGAAAAATTTGGAAGCCAGTGTGTGGTGGTTGCCATTGATGCCAGAAGGAGACCGGAAGGCGGATGGAATATTTATAAGCACGGAGGCCGTCTGGATACGGGGCTGGATGCCATAGAGTGGGCAAAAAAGGCAGAAGCTCTTGGGGCAGGAGAAATTCTTCTTACCAGTATGGACTGTGACGGCACAAAAGCCGGCTATGATATAGAACTGACCCGTGCTGTGGCCGAGGCAGTTTCCATTCCGGTGATCGCATCCGGAGGCGCCGGAACTCTGGAGCATTTTTATGAGGCGCTTTCTGAAGGAGGCGCAGATGCAGCTCTGGCTGCGTCCTTATTTCATTACAAAGAACTGGAGATCAGCCAGGTGAAGGACTATCTGGCAGAGAAGGGAATCTCCGTACGAAGATAAAGAGGTGAATTTATGGCTCCGTTGTCAGGAGAATGGCTGGAAGCTCTTAAGGATGAATTTCATCAGCCATATTATACAAAATTATATAAAACTGTTATGCAGGAATATCAGACAAGAAAGATATTTCCTCCTGCAGATGATATGTTTAATGCCTTTCATTTTACCCCGTTAAGTCAGGTGAAGGTTGTGATCCTGGGACAGGATCCCTATCATAACGATGGACAGGCACATGGATTATGTTTTTCTGTAAAAAAGGACGTGGACATTCCTCCGTCGTTAGTAAACATTTATCAGGAACTTCATGATGATCTGGGATGCAGTATCCCGGATAATGGTTATCTGGAAAAATGGGCCCGTCAGGGGGTGCTTCTTTTAAATACAGTTCTGACAGTACGGGCGCATCAGGCTAATTCTCATAGAGGAATTGGGTGGGAACAGTTTACAGATGCGGCAATCCGCATTCTCAATGAACAGGACCGCCCCATCGTCTTTCTTTTATGGGGACGCCCGGCTCAGATGAAAAAATCTATGCTGAATAATCCAAAGCATCTGATCCTGGAAGCGCCTCATCCCAGTCCGCTGTCTGCCTATCGGGGCTTTTTTGGATGCAGGCATTTCAGCCGGACAAATGAATTTTTAAAAGAAAACGGTCTGGAGCCTGTAGACTGGCAGATCGAAAATAAAGGAACGGAATAACCATGAGTAAAAATAATGACAATACACTTGTAAGGAACGCCTCCTTTTTAATGGTAGCTGCGCTGATCTCCAAGATTATTGGCATGCTGTACAAAAGTCCTCTTTCCACAACTCTTGGAAACAACAGCTATGCCATGTTCCAGTTCGCTCAGAATGTATACTTTATTCTTCTGATGATCGCTTCATTCAGTATCCCGCAGGCGGTATCAAAGATCATGGCGGAAAAGATCACTTTCCGCAGATACCGGGATGCTCAGAAAGTTTTTCATTGTGCACTTTTATATGCGGTAGTGGCAGGGGGAATCATTTCTCTTGTCTGTGTGTTTGGAGCAAAGATACTGGTGCCGGATTCGATGGAGGGAGCAAGACTTGCGCTGCAGATGCTGGCTCCTACGATTTTTCTTTCCGGCATCCTTGGCGTGTTCCGGGGATATTTTCAGGCATACCGCAATATGATGCCGACCTCTCTTTCTCAGATCATCGAGCAGATCTTTGTGGCAGTGTTTGCTCTTGTAATGTCTTCCGTGATGATCAGTCATTTCAGCGGAGAAAGTGAGGCTGTTGTCCAGAAGTGGGGGGCGGCAGGCGCTACTATGGGTACGGGAGCAGGTGTGACCGCAGCGCTTCTTTTTATGCTTCTGATCTATGGACTGAACCGCAGAAATATCAGAAAAAGGCTGAAAAGTGACAGAAGATCTGTAAATGAAAGCACTTCTTCCGTAATGAAAAGCATTATACTTATTATCATGCCCATCGTGCTCAGTGCTTTTATCTATAATGTAAATGGATATATCAACAGTTATATGTACTCCGGTATTATGGGAACAAAGGGGATGGATCCTGAGCTGATCGGAAACCTGTATGCAGAGTATGGTTATTTTATGACCATTATCAATATTCCTCTGACACTGGCAAGTACGGCTCCTACATCCATGATACCTGAGGTGTCTGCTCATTATGCAAGACGGGATATTCGGACTGCAAACCAGAAGATCGACAGGGCAACCTGGATCAGTATGATCATATCCATTCCGGCGGCTGTTGGTCTGGCAGTACTGGCAGGACCGGTGATCCGGCTGCTTTTTCCGGGGACAAACGGGGAAGGTTCCTTACTTCTGATTCTTGGAGCTGTTACGATCATTCTGAACGGAAATTCCAATATTTCCAACGGAGTCCTTCAGGGGATCGGCAAGCCGAAGATCCCAATGATCCATGCGGCAATAGCGCTGGTGGCAGATGTGATCGCCATGCTGCTTCTTTTGTACTTCACAGATCTGGGAATCTATACTATCGTGATCGCCATGATTGTTTATGCGGTTGTTATGTGTCTTCTTAATGAAGCTGCCATGCGGAAATACATGCGTCATGTAAATCCATGGAGAACTGCATATCTGAACCCGCTGCTGGCTTCCGTACCTATGGCGCTGGTGGCAGGCGGTGTTTATTATGGTCTTAGTTTTCTTCTTCCGGAGGGACGGGTCTTTCTGGCAGTGGAACTGGTGCTTGCCATTGGTCTTGGAGGTATTGTATATCTTTTGGCATATCTGTTTATCAGCAGACCGGATGAGGAAGAGCTGGCGGCTCTCCCCGGAGGAAGGATTCTTGCAAGGATCGCAGGAAGAATCCTCAGATAAGGATATGCTCCAGTTCCAGGAGATATTTTTTCCTTTCCAGACCTCCGGCATATCCGGTAAGGCTGCCATTGGAACCAAGAACTCTATGACAGGGAACAAGAATAGAAATTTTGTTATGCCCCACCGCTCCGCCTACAGCCTGAGCGGACATGTGGGGCAGTCTTTTTTGCAGGGCCAGTCTGCGGGCAATTTCGCCGTAGGCTGCAGTCTGCCCATAGGGAATGGTGCAGAGAAGCTTCCATACTTCTTTTTGGAAATCTGTTCCTGAGAAATGAAGAGGAACTGAAAAATCAGGTTCCTTTCCGGAAAAATAAATCTGGAGCCACTGCTCTGTCTGATTAAAAACAGGCAGGGCTTTTTCTTTATGTTCCGGATCAAGGCCAAGTCCGAAATATTTTTGTCCGCAGAACCAGAGTCCGCTAAGTCCTTTATCATCGCCGGCCATGAGCATCTCTCCAAGTGGAGAGAGAAAATGATGTGTATATATCATGAAAACAGCCCCTTTTGTTAAATATACACATATTTTATCATGAAAAAAATTTCCTGCAATGTTTTATGCAATGAGATTTTTGACAATTTGCCAGTACCTGACAGATATTTTTTGTGCTATACTAAAAATCGAAATCCAGGATATCAGGAGAGAATGATTATGGAAAAAAATTTAACCTCAGGCAGTGTGCTTAAGAACATTGTGTTCTTTTCCCTGCCTTATCTGCTGTCATATTTTCTGCAGACTTTATATGGAATGGCAGATCTGTTCATTGTAGGTCAGTTTAATGGAGTAGACAGTATAACGGCAGTTTCTGTGGGAAGCCAGGTTATGCACATGCTTACGGTGATGATCGTGGGACTTGCCATGGGATCCACCGTTGTTATTGGAAAGGCTGTCGGAGCACAAAAGAAAGATCAGGCTGCAGAGGCAATCGGAAATACAATAGTGCTGTTTATGGCAGTGGCTGCAGTTCTGACACTGGGTTTGATGCTGTTTGTTGATCCAATTGTCCGTGTGATGTCTACTCCGGAAGAAGCTGTATCCGGTACGGTGGCATATCTTAAGATCTGTTTTATGGGAATACCTTTTATTACGGCCTATAACATTATCAGTTCTGTATTCAGAGGCATGGGAGATTCCAAAAGCCCTATGTACTTTATTGCCGTAGCCTGTGGGGTAAACATCGTTCTGGATTATGTTTTTATCGGAGGGTTTCATTTAGGCCCGGCAGGTGCTGCTCTTGGAACAGTATTATCCCAGACAGTCAGCGTGATCGTTTCAATGGCAGTAATACGAAAAAGAAAAACAGGGATTCGCATTCGAAGAGATAATTTCTTACCAAAAGGAAATGTGATGAGACAGATTTTAAAGGTAGGAATCCCGGTTGCCCTGCAGGATGGGTTTATCCAGATCGCATTTATTGTGATCACAGTAATCGTCAATCAAAGAGGATTGAATGATGCGGCGGCAGTAGGAATTGTGGAAAAGCTGATCGGAATTGTTTTCCTTGTACCATCTTCTATGCTTTCGGCAGTCTCAGCCCTGTCGGCTCAGAATATCGGAGCCGGAAAGCCGGAACGTGCCGTAAAGACATTGAAATATGCAGTATGTATTACTGTGGGATTTGGATTTGTGGTATCCGTGCTTACACAGTTTATCTCAGTTCAGGCTGTGGGATTTTTTACAGAAGATGCAGAGGTTGCCATACTTGGCGGACAGTATCTCCGTTCTTACATATGGGACTGTATGCTGGCAGGCGTGCATTTCTGTTTCAGCGGTTATTTCTGTGCTCTTGGAATGGCAGGGATTTCCTTCCTGCACAATTCTGTTTCAATTGTGTGCGTTCGTATTCCCGGAGCCTGGCTGGCCTCCAGACTTTTTCCGGATACGCTGTATCCTATGGGGCTGGCTTCCCCGGCAGGTTCTCTGCTTTCAGGAATAATATGTATCGCAGCTTTTTTGTATTTACAGAAAAACAGGAAAGGACGTGAGTCAGGTGCATAAGGTATTTGGCAGGAAACAGGAAGGAGTTTATTATGAAAGACCGGGAGCTTATCTGATCCCTTTTGCCGGAGACAGGATTGCCGTGGTCCATACCCCAAGAGGACTTTTTCTGCTGGGCGGAGGAATCCAGGGAAAGGAAAATGATCAGGAATGCATCCGGAGAGAATGCCTGGAGGAATGTGGATATACATGCCGGATCGGAGAGATGCTTGCGTCGGCAGAAGCCTACAGTATTCACGAAAGAAAAGGGCTTTTTCATCCCATCCAGCATTATTATCCGGGAGAACTGATCGAAAAGATCCAGGAGCCTGCGGAAAAGGATCACAGACTTCTCTGGATGACTTATGAACAGATAAAGGGAAATATGTTTTCGGATATGCAGAACTGGGCTGTGGAGCTTGCTTGGAAAGAGAGAAAATAAAAAACAAAGGAGAATAAAAATGAGCGCCAGACAAAATCATGCGATGGAATTACATGAGAAAGGGTATAACTGTGCACAGGCAGTGGCATGCAGCTTCTGCCAGGATTTTGGAGTAGAGGAAGAGGAGATGTTCCGTATTGCCGAAGGATTTGGGTTCGGAATGGGAATGATGGAGATGTGCGGCGCCCTTTCCGGTATGATGATGATCATGGGACTTGCCGGAAGTGTGGGAAATCCGGAAAAAGGCCCCATCACAAAAGGAAGAACCTATAAGACGGTAAAGAATCATGTACTGAAATTTAAAGAAAAAAACGGTTCTTATTTATGCCGTGAACTAAAGGGCGTGGATACAGGCGTGGTTCTCTGTTCCTGCCCTCAGTGTATCCGGGATGCGGTTGCACTGACAGAAGATTATCTGAAGGAATGGAAAAAATAATTTTCTGAAACAGAGAAAGGGGAAGGAAATCGGCGAAACGGTTTCCTTCCCCTTTTTTCTACAGAGTGGTTTGCACAAACTGGCTGTTATAAAGCGTCTGATAGAAGCCGCCTTTTTTCATCAGCTGTTCGTGAGTTCCCTGCTCAATGATGCTTCCGTCTTTCATAACCAGGATCTCATCTGCATTGCGGATCGTGGATAAACGATGCGCTACAACGAAACTGGTACGTCCCTGCATCAGACGGTCAAAGGCCTCTTGAACCAGCATTTCTGTTCGGGTATCGATACTTGAGGTCGCCTCGTCCAGAATGAGCATAGGCGGCAGACAGAGCATAACGCGGGTAATGCAGAGCAGCTGCTTCTGTCCCTGACTCAGACTGCTTTCGCTGATTTTAGTGTCAAGCCCTTCCGGCAGACGCCGGATAAATTCCCAGCTGTGGGACAGCTTTGCAGCCTGGATCACTTCATCATCTGCAGCATCCGGTTTACCTATGACAATGTTTTCACGGACGGTTCCTGCCTTGATCCAGGTATCCTGAAGTACCATACCGTAGCTTTTTCTTAAAGAATGGCGGGAGAGACCGGAAACCTCCTTTCCATCTACGGAGATCGTACCGGAATCTACGTCATAGAACCGCATAAGAAGATTGATAAAGGTAGTTTTTCCACATCCGGTAGGACCTACGATAGCAATCCTTTTTCCAGGCTCTGCCTGCAGACTGAAGTTTTCAATCAGAGGTTTGTCAGGTATATAACGGAAAGATACCTGGTCAAGTGTTACGTTTCCCTTTACATCTTTGAGATATTCTGTCCCATCCGGGCTTTCCGGCTGCTCTTCCAAAAGCGCGAATATTCTGGAGGCGCAGGCAAGGGCATTCTGCAGCTCAGTCACAACGGAACTGATATCGTTAAAGGGTTTCATATATTGATTAGCGTAAGCCAGCATAACAGAAAGACCGCCTACAGTCAGTCCGCCGCCCGGGATCAGGAATGCGCCCACAAGAGCTACCGCAGCATAAATGATATTGTTGACAAAGCGGGTGCAGGGATTGGTAAGGCTGCTGTAAAAAACAGCTTTCAGGCTGGTAGTCTGAAGTTCTTCGTTGATCTTGCGGAAACGCAGAGAAGCCCTGTCCTCATAACCAAATGCCTGAACAATCTTCTGATTTCCTATCATTTCTTCAATGAGAGAAGTCTGGCGTCCGCGGGCATCACTTTGTTTCCGGAACATCTGGAAAGTGTGAGTGGAAATGAATTTTGCCACAAAAAAGCTTAACGGCGTCAGCACGATGACCAGTATCGTGATCAGGACATTTTTGGAAAGCATAAATACCAGAGTTCCAATGATTGTGACAATACCGGAAAACAACTGTGTAAAGCCAAGAAGCAGTCCGTCAGAAAGAATATCTGCATCTGCGATCACACGGCTGATGATATCACCGGTACTCTGGGTATCCAGCCAGGAAAGCGGCAGGTGCTGAATCTGCCTGATCGCCTTTGCACGGATATCACGTACAGTATAAAAGGTCATTCGGTTATTAATAAGATTCATGATCCAGGAGGCACCTCCGGAAATGAGAACCAGGATCAGAATCTGACGGAGATATCCCCACATACGGGAAAAGTCCACCTGTCCGGTTCCGATGATCTCATCGATAGCGTGTCCAAACAGAACCGGAACATACAGCTGGAGCAGTACAGATACAGATGCCAGCAGGATACTTAGAATCAGCAGAAAGCGATACCTTCCGATAAAGCGAAGTACTTTTTTTAATACGGTCATACTGATGCCTGGTTTTTTTTCTGTACTTTTCATAGAGTCACCTCCTTGTCTTTTTCAGAAGCCGATATCTGTGTTTGCGAGTGTTCATATGAAATACGTTCTTCCGGAAACTGGGAGAAAAAGATTTCACGATAGGTTTCACAGGTATTTACAAGCTCCTGATGCGTTCCTTTTCCTGCAAGACAGCCGTCATCCAGAACAAGGATCAGATCACACTGACGGATGCTGGATGCTCTCTGGGATACCAGAAAAGAAGTTGTTTTTCCATTTAAAATAGAAAGTGATTTTCGGAGAGCCGCATCGGTTGCAAAATCAAGAGCACTGGCACTATCATCTAAAATCAGGATTTCCGGCTGTTTAACCAGTGCGCGGGCAATGGTAAGACGTTGTCTCTGACCGCCGGAAAGATTTTTGCCGTTTTGTTCTATCATATGATCCAGCTGACCTTCTTTTTGTTCTACGACCTCTTTTGCCTGTGCCATAGAAAGCGCCTGCCAGATTTCTTCATCGGAGGCAGTGTCGTTTCCCCATTTCAGGTTGTCACGGATCGTTCCTTTGAAAAGAGCCGCTTTCTGAGGCACAACACCAATCTTGCGGCGCAGATCAGACCGGGAAAAATTCTGTACATTCTGTCCGTCAATCAGGACAGAACCGCTGGTGGCATCATAAAAACGGGCGATCAGGTTTACAAGGGTGGATTTACCACTTCCTGTACTTCCGATGATTCCTACAGACTGTCCCTGTCTGACAGAAAAGCAGATATCAGAAAGGCTGGGAGCTCCGGTATCCGGATAGGAAAAAGTTACATGTTCAAAGGAAACCGCACAGTCAGTTTTGTCAGCTGCTGCAGTTTTTTCTTTATAATGCATGGAAGGAGCGACAGCCAGTACATCTGCCACACGGTCTGCGCAGGCGGCGGCTTTGTTCAGGGTGATGATAAGAGAAGCCAGTTTGATCAGTTCAACAATCATCTGAGCCATGTAATTATAAAGGGCAACGGCCTGTCCCTGCTGCATGCTTCCCATATTTACCTGGATTCCGGCGGTGCTGATCAGGATCACAGTGGCGATGTTGATCAGTACATAGGTGACAGGGTTGAGAAGTGCACTTAGCTTACCAACAAATTCATTCAGGCGTGTCAGCTCCTGATTGCAGTCATCAAATTCTTTTACCGCTTCTTTTTCGCGGCAGAAAGCCCGGATCACACGGATGCCGGTAAGATTTTCTCTTGTAAGAGCAGTGACACGATCCAGCCGTCCCTGTACTTTTCGGAAAAGGGGAATGCTCAGATACATGATCACAAATACCACCAGAAAGAGAAAGGGGATGGCAGCTGCAAAGATCAGGGCACAGCGCAGATTGATGGTAAAAGCCATGATCATGGAACCCAGGACAATAAACGGACTCCGAAGAAGAAGGCGAAGCCCCATATTCAGTCCATTCTGAACCTGGTTGATATCATTGGTAAGTCTGGTGATCAGAGTAGGGGTTCCGATCTGATCAAGCTCTGCGTAGGAAAATTTCTGCACATGGTCAAAAACAGCCTGTCGAAGCTGTGCCGCAAAGCCTACGCTTGCCTTTGCGGCAAAATACTGGGCAGTGATACTGACGGTAAGGCCTGCGGCAGCCATAAGAATCAGCAGAAAAAAATTCTGTAAGATAAAGCTGCGGTCATTTCCGGCTATGCCGATGTCAATGATCCGGGCGATCACAACAGGAACCAGCAGGTCAAATATCACTTCCAGAAACTTGAAAAAAGGAGCAAGGATGCTTTCTTTTTTATAGTTTTTCAGATAGACAGCGAGAGATCGCATGGTATGTTTCCTCCATTTTTATAGAATATGTATTAGGAGGTTACTGTTCACACGGCACTATCGTTGCTGTGAACAGTAACCTCAGGATGGAACCTGATTGACAATCAACATTATACTCCTGTACAATGAGATAGAAAAGGAGAAAAACCAATGAAAATAAGAAAAGCAGAGAAAAAAGATCTTACAGATATTTTGAGGATTTACGATCATGCCAGAAAATTTATGGCTCAAAATGGAAATCCGGATCAGTGGGCAGATAAATATCCGCCCAGAGAGAGAATTATCTGTGATATAGAAGAACAGATCAGCTACGTATGTACAGAAGACCAGCAGATCCGGGGAGTTTTTGTGTTTTTTAAGGGAGAGGATCCCACGTATCAGATGATAGAAAAGGGCAGCTGGCACGGAAAACAGCCTTATGGAGTCATACATCGGGTGGCTTCTGACGGAACAGTCCGGGGTGTGGCAGAAGCCTGCTTTACGTTCTGCAAAAATCAGATCGGTTATTTGAGGATCGATACTCATAAGGATAATATTCCCATGCAGAAGGCTCTGGAAAAAAACGAATTTGGAAGATGCGGGATTATATATACAGATGACGGTTCACAGCGTATCGCGTATGACTGGATGGGAGAGAGAGACAAATGAGAAGAGAAGTAACACTGGAGGAAATCTCCGACGGCAATTTATACGAAGCAAATGATATGGTAAAGGCAGACTGCCAGGATTGTCAGGGCTGCTGTGACTGCTGTCAGGGAATGGGAGACACAGTGATCCTGGATCCATATGATGTGCACAGACTTTCAAGGGGACTTGGCAAAACACCGGAAGAGCTTATGAGTACAGTATTGGAGCTGGGGATGACAGATGGAAATATTCTGCCTCATCTGGCAATGAAAGGGCCACAGGAGCGCTGTGTATTTCTTAATGACAAAGGCCGATGTTCCATTCATCAGATACGGCCGGGATTCTGCAGACTGTTTCCGTTGGGAAGATATTATACAGAAGGTGGATTTAAATATATTCTTCAGATCCATGAATGCAAAAAGAAAAACAGATCCAAGATCAAGGTAAAGAAATGGCTGGATACGCCGGATCTGAAACAGTATGAAAAATTTGTCCTGGACTGGCATGATTTTCTGATTGATGTACAGGAGGTGTTTTATCATACAGAAGATGAAACACTTATAAAAAATCTGAATATGTATGTGCTCAGTCGGTTTTACTATACGCCCTTTGATGAAAAAGAAGAGTTTTATCCACAGTTTTATCAGCGTCTGGAGACGGCGAAAGAGCTTCTGAAGCTTGAAATCTGACAGTAAAAAACGCAAAAAAACATATTGACATAAAAAATTCTTCTTTGTATAATGTGAAAAGTTAGGACGCTAACTAAATGAAAAGAGGTAAGAAATGCAGGATAATGACCAGAAAATTCGGGATATGCACACAGGAAGGCTGATACGTATTTTATCACATCAGCTGAAACGCAGTCAGAAGCCGGTGAAAGCGATGGAGGAAAATGAACTTACTTCCATGCAGAAGCATGTACTGAAATATATTCTTCTGGAAACACTTCATCGAGATATTTATCAGAAAAATCTTGAGGAGGAATTTCAGATCCGGAAATCCACAGCATCAGGGATTCTGAAGCTTATGGAAAAAAACGGTTTTATTTACCGGGAAAGCGTGAAAGAGGACGCAAGGCTGAAAAGGATACTGCCCACAAAAAAAGCAGAGGCTATCCGTCCGGATATCCTGAAGCATATTCAGGAAGTAGAAGTTCGCATGACAAAAGGAATCTCAGACGAGGATCTTTTGTTATGCAAAAAAGTCCTTTGCCAGATGTGTCGTAATCTTGCAGAAAATAACAGGGAGAATAAGGAGGTAGACAAAGAAGAATGAATAAGACACTTTTAAGATCAGTCAGGGAATACAGGAAACAGTCTGTACTGGCTCCGTTCTTTGTGATCCTTGAGGTATTTATGGAAGTTCTGATCCCTATGGAAATGGCGAAGATTATTGATATCGGCATTGCACAGGGCAATCTGGGCTACATTATGCAGCGGGGGCTGATCCTTGTCATTATGGCTATGCTTGCATTATGGTTCGGTGTACTTGCCGGAAATATGGCTGCTGTAGCAGGCGCAGGTTATGCGAAAAATCTGAGACATGATATTTTTTATAAGGTACAGGATTTTTCTTTTAAGAATATCGATCATTTTTCCACATCCGGTCTGGTTACACGAATGACCACAGATATCACAAACGTACAAATGGCATATATGATGAGTATCCGTATGCTGGCAAGAGCTCCGATCATGATTATCCTTTCCTGGGTAATGACTCTGGTGATCAATGTCAAGATTGCGCTGCTCTTTTTAATCGTAATCCCGTTTCTCGGAGGAACGCTTATTTTTATTGCAAAAAAAGCCCATCCTCATTTTATCAAGGTATTCGACGAGTATGATATTCTGAATAATTCTGTTCAGGAAAATGTAAATGCCTCCCGTGTGGTAAAAGCTTTTGTAAGGGAAGACCATGAGATTGATAAATTCCACGGTATTTCTAAATATGTATATGATCTTTTCACAAAGGCAGAGAAGATTGTTGCATGGAACGCTCCGGTGATGCAGTTTACCATGTATACAGTGGTGCTTCTTCTTGTTGCCATCGGAGGAAAAAGTATTGTTCTTGGAAGCATGGCAACAGGTGAACTGACAAGTGTGATCGTATATGCCCTTCAGATTCTGATGTCCCTTTCCATGGTAACCTTTGTGTTTGTCATGATCATGATCGCAGAAGCGTCCACAGATCGTATTACAGAGGTTCTGAAGGAAGTTCCGGAAATGAAGGATAAGGAAGACGCGGCTTCAGAAGTTCCAAATGGAGATATTGTCTTTGACCATGTAAACTTCAGCTATGGCGGAAAAGGCGGAAATCTTTCTCTGAAAGATATTAATCTTCATATCCGGTCCGGGCAGACGATCGGTATTATCGGCGGTACCGGAAGCGCCAAATCTACACTGGTGCAGATGATCCCAAGACTTTATGATGTAACGGACGGAAGTGTAAAAGTCGGCGGCATTGATGTAAGGGATTATAATCTGGAGGTTCTCCGTGACCAGGTTTCCATGGTGCTTCAGAAGAACGTACTGTTTTCCGGTACGATCTACGAAAATATCCGCTGGGGAAATGAAAATGCCAGTGAAGAGGAAGTGCAGAGAGTGTGTAGGCTTGCGCAGGCAGACGGATTTATCAACGAGTTTCCGGCAGGCTACAATACCCAGATCGTTCAGGGCGGAAATAATGTTTCCGGCGGTCAGAAACAGCGTCTCTGTATTGCCAGAGCCCTTTTGAAAAAACCGAAGATTCTGATCCTTGATGATTCTACAAGTGCAGTAGACACCAGGACAGATGCCCTGATCCGTAAGGCTTTTCGTGAAGAAATCCCGGATACCACAAAGATCATCATTGCCCAGCGAGTAGCATCCATTGAAGATGCGGACCAGATCATTGTACTGGACGGCGGTGAAGTGACAGGCATAGGAACTTCACAGGAGCTTCTTGAGACAAATGAGATTTACAGAGAAGTTTATGAATCCCAGGTCAAGGGAGGTGAGGATGATGAGTAAGAAAGAGAATAAAAAGAAAATGCGCCGGCTTTCCAAAGACAATCTGAAAACAGCAAAACGTCTTTTGAAGTACATGACAGAAACTTATAAAATGCAGCTGATCCTGGTATTTATCTGTATTCTGATCAGTTCTGTAGCAACAATTTCTGTATCCTTGTCCCTGAAGTTCCTTCTGGATGACTTTATCATCCCTCTGATCGGACAGCAGACTCCGGATTTTGCAGGTCTTTACCGTGCGCTGGCAGTGTTGGGCGGTATCTTCCTCTTGGGTGTGATCTCAACCTTTATCTATACCAGAATGATGGTATTTATCGGACAGGGTGTGCTGAAAAGAGTGCGTGACGATATGTTTGAGCATATGCAGACACTTCCTATCCGTTACTTTGACCAGAGGACAAATGGTTCGATCATGAGTCTTTACACCAATGATACGGATACGCTGAGACAGATGATCAGTCAGTCGATCCCTCAGGCGCTGATGGCGTTTTTTACGATTATCGTTACGTTTGTTTCCATGATCGCTCTGAGTCCTCTTCTGACCCTTCTGGCAGTCGCGGTGATTTTTGTGATGATCTTTGTGACGAACAAGATCGGCGGAAACAGTGGAAAGTATTTTGTCAGCCAGCAGATGTCTCTGGCAGATGTGACAGGCTTTGTGGAAGAACGGATGAACGGTCAGAGAGTGGTAAAAGTATTTAATCACGAGCGGAAATCCGAAGAGGAGTTTGATAAGCTGAATGAAGCTCTTTTTGAAAGCGCAGCCAGGGCTCACACTTATGCGAATATGATGGGACCGGTGATCGGCAATATCGGAAACCTGCAGTTTGTGTTGACTGCAGTACTTGGAGGACTGCTTTCCGTTCTGGGAATCGGCGGTATTACTCTTGGTGTCATGGCTTCTTATCTTCAGTTTACAAAAAGCTTTACCCAGCCGTTTATGCAGGTAGCACAGCAGTTTAATGCCATTGTCATGGCGCTGGCCGGCGCAGAACGTATCTTTAATCTGATCGATGAGGAACCGGAAAAAGACGAGGGCTATGTAACACTTGTCAATGCCAGAAAAGATGCGGACGGAAACATTGTGGAATGTAAAGAACGTACCGGTATGTGGGCGTGGAAGCATCCTCATTCCGCAGATGGTTCTGTATCGTATACAGAGCTGACCGGAGATGTGGTATTTGAAAATGTAACCTTTGGATATAATGAAGATAAGGTGATCCTGAAGAATATCAGTCTTTATGCAAAGCCGGGACAGAAGCTGGCGTTTGTAGGATCCACAGGTGCGGGAAAAACGACCATCACCAACCTGATCAATCGTTTTTATGATATTCAGGAAGGTAAGATCCGCTATGACAGCATCAATATCAGTAAGATCAAAAAAGACGATCTTCGCCGTTCTCTGGGAATCGTGCTTCAGGATACCCACCTGTTTACCGGCACGATCATGGACAATATTCGTTACGGTAAGCTGGATGCAACAGATGAGGAGGTTTACCAGGCGGCGAAGCTTGCACATGCCGATCAGTTTATCCGTATGCTTCCAAATGGATATCAGACCATGCTCAGCGGTGACGGAGAGGAGCTTTCTCAGGGACAGAGACAGCTGCTTTCTATTGCAAGAGCAGCCGTGGCAGATCCGCCGGTGCTGATTCTTGATGAGGCAACTTCCAGCATCGATACCCGTACGGAAAGTATTGTCCAGAAGGGTATGGACAACCTGATGAAAGGCCGTACCGTATTTGTGATCGCCCACAGACTTTCCACCATCCGCAACAGCAATGCCATCATTGTACTGGATCACGGGAAAATCATTGAAAGAGGCGACCATGAGAATCTGATTAAAATGAAAGGAACCTATTATCAGCTGTATACAGGAAAGCTGGAATTGTCCTAAAAATTTCTGTTTGTGGGGAAGGGCGGATTTTGTTACCCACAGACGATGCATATGAGAAAAGGCAGATCATGTGCTGTGCGGCGTTTCCTGGTAAACCTCGCAAGGCACTATGATCTGCCTTTTTCTCTTTGCATCTGATGGTAGTTCATCAGCTAAATAGAAATCCTTTTGGATATTTACGGCCTTCGGCCGGCTGCCAGCCGCAGGCTGGATAGTAGTGCTGAGCCTGCATGTCAGTTACAGACAAAAAATCATATTCCACCCCATCGATATTTACAGGAATCTTCTCAGTGGTACGGTCAGTACTCTTAAGACTGCATAGAAAACTTTTTTCCCAAAACTCAGTTCTTTGGGCTGATAATTTTCACCCTGGATATATTCCCCGTTTTCTCCAATGGTTTTACTGTAAGTCTTGTCACGTTGGGCTTCTTCCCGGATTATGGAATTCAGTTTCGGGGAGTCGATGGCAAGCATCAGTTCGGTATCCTGATAGGTGCTTCGCATATCCAGATTATAAGAGCCTACAATGCTCATACGGTCATCAATCAGAATTGCTTTTGTATGGCAGGAATGACCGCCCATAAATTCATAGACCTTTGCGCCTGTTTTCCAGATTTTTTTTCTCTGGTTCAGGTAATCGGTACATCCCCATGGATTTGCTCCGCTTGCCACATCGTTGGTGATGATCTCCAGAGGGATATTTTTTTCTTTTAATTCTGTAAGTCCCTGGTACATTTCTTTTCCACAGATAATATAAGGAGTGTAGATCAGGGCTTTTTTTCCATCCAGAAGAAGCTGATGAATGGAATGCCACATCCAGGGCTCTTTATTTTCTGCCTCCAGTGGATTACATAAAAGTGAAATCTTATTGGTTTCAAAGGTAAGCTTCTGATAATCCCAGTCAGTGTAAGCTTCCTGATAAGTTTCTTTCAGGTCGGCATAACGCTTTTTCAGGGAGATCAGGCATTCCTCAATTTCTCCTGTGAGTTTTTTGCAGGTGAATTCCCGGCTGTCCTTTAATTCCCAGATTTTTTCAAAATAGGAACGGAGCTGATAAAGGGAAGAATCCTTCTGATCTTCTGTTTCATATACAAAAATTTCGCGGTCAATATTTTTTGCTTTTGAATAATCTCCAAGGAAGAGATTCATTGTGTTTCGGCCGCCTAAAAGAAACATCTGCCCGTCAATGATCACATATTTATCATGGAGCCGCGCCTGCATCTTCCATGGTTTCAAAAATGTGATCGGATTATAGATACGGAGGGAAACATTCTCGTGGGAGGCAAGAGCCTGAAACCATTTGTTTCCCTTACCTTTGACATCCATAAAGCCGCTGAAGCCGTCAACAATTACCCGGACCTTTACACCCCGGTCGGCTGCGTGAAGAAGGGCTGCCATAACATCTCTGCCGCTTTTGTCTGCATTAAAATCAAAGGTAGACAGAATAATCTCTTTTTCTGCCTGCTCAAACATGTTCAGACGATAAAGGAGCGCGTCGGTATTGTCGTTGATATATGCAATCCGTTCTGTCCCTGTTGTCTGGCTGTAAAATTCTCTTTCACTGAAATCCCTCTGGAAGCTTTCGGAAACTTTTTTATGCCGGATATACGGCACCGTAAGCAGGGCGATATAGATAAGAACCAGAAATAGTATGATCCTGCCGGGAGTCAGAAATTTCAGAAAAAAATGTCGTTTCAAATTCGTTCACCACTTTCCAATAAAATTATAATACCTGTAGGATGATCGCCAGGTTGTAATGAAACATTCTATGCCAAATAACAGGAAAAGTAAAGCAGAAAATATTCTTTCTTTCGTCAATTTTTTGAGATGTTTTCCTGCCATTGTGATTTA